>NZ_JBTBFV010000047.1:0-43436 GCF_054786995.1 Mycobacterium sp. ZZG | reverse complement strand
ATTCCTTTGCTCGAGTGACTTTGACGGGTCTCTCGAAGAATCACGCGATGACCTTCAATCATTCGGCAACGACACGCCGGTACCGCTGATCAGGTCCGACTCGTACACCACTCTGCTGGACGCAACCGAGGTCACGCCCACTTCATGTTCGTCGTGACCCTGGACAAGGCGTCCACCGAGGCGGTCACGGTGCGCTACACCACCGCCAACGGCACCGCGACCGCCGGCGTGGACTACACCGCGGCCTCGGGTGTCATCGAGTTCGCCCCGGGTGTCACGTCGCGCACCGTGCACGTCGACATCGTGGGTGACACCGTTGCCGAATCGAACGAGACGTTCACCGTGACACTGTCGAGTCCCACCGGTGCGACCATCGCCGACGGGACCGCCACCGGCACCATCACCGACGACGACGGGGGTACCACCCCGACCCCGGGCAATTCCTCGGTGACGTACGTCGTCAACGACAACTGGGGCTCGGGCTTCGTCGCGTCCGTCAGCGTGACCGCCGGAACATCCGGGTTCAGCGGCTGGACTGTCGAATTCGATTCACCGGCGCAGATCAGCAACATCTGGAACGCCGAGATCGTCAGCCAGGTGGGCAATCACTACGTGGTGCGCAACGCCTCGTGGAACCCCAAGGTCGCCGCCGGTCAGACCGTCGAGTTCGGCTTCCAGGCATCCCCGGGCGGCGCCACGGCGACGGCCACCAACTTCGTGGTCAACGGGATGCCCGCCGGCAGTCAGGGCCCGGCTCCGGTGGTGCTGCCGAAGGTCTCGATCGCCGATGCCAGTGTCACCGAATCCAACAGCGGTACAAAGAACATGGTGTTTGTGGTGACTCTGGACAAGGCGTCGGGGTCGCCGGTGAGCATCGCCTATGCGACGTCGAACGGTTCCGCGACCGCCGGAAGCGACTTCACCGCGACATCAGGTGTATTGACGTTCGCCGCCGGTGCGACCACCGCGCAGATCACGGTCCCGATCCTGGGCGACACGGTCGTCGAGCAGGACGAGACGTTCGCGCTGACCCTGTCGAACCCGAACGGGGTGACCATCGCCGACGGCTGGGCGGTCGGCACCGTCACCAACGACGATGTGGCCACCACCCCGACGCCGGGCACCTCGTCGGCGACTCTGGTGGTCAACGAAAACTGGGGTTCGGGCTTCACCGCGACCGTCACCGTGACGGCCGGGTCGGCCGGACTGGACGGCTGGACAGTGGAATTCGACACCCCGGCGCGAATCAACAACATTTGGAACGCCGAGATCGTCAGCAGGGTCGGCAATCACTACGTGGTGCGCAACGCCTCCTGGAACCCCAAGGTGGCGGGGAACCAGACCGTCAGCTTCGGCTTCCAGGCGTCCCCGGGTGGTGCCTCGGCGACGGCCACCAACTTCGTCGTCAACGGGCCTACTTCAACCGGGACCGGCACCAGCGTCGACCGGGTGATCGTCTAGCCGACGATGCGGTACCGGCGCTCCGGCCGACCCACCCCGTACTGCAGTCGCAGTTCCAGCACTCCGGTGCCGAGGTAATGCTCCAGGTAGCGGCGCGCGCTGACCCGCGAGATCCCCACCAGGTCGGCGCATTCGGCCGCCGACACCTCACCGGCGTCGCGTACGGCGGTCAGCACCATCTCGCCGGTCTCTGCGCCCAGACCCTTCGGGAGAGCCTTGGCCGCCGCGACAGCCGGCCCGCCGAACAGCGCATCGATGAGCGTCTGGTCGGCCCCGCGCGCCGACTGCAGTGCGTCGGCGCGTGCGGCATAGGCCCGCAGCTTGGTCTCCAGTTGCGGGAACTCGAACGGTTTGATCAGGTAATCGGTCGCGCCGCCGTCGAGCGCACCCCGCACGGTGTCGAGCTCCCGCGCCGCCGTGATCATGATGACGTCGACGCGATCTCCCTCGGATCGCAAGCGCTGCAGCACTTTCAGTCCCGTCATGTCCGGCAGGTACACGTCGAGCAGGATCAGCTGCGGACGCAGCTCCCGCGTCGCGGTCAACGCCTCTGCTCCGGTGCGGGCGACACCCACGGCGCGGAACCCGTCCACCCGGTCCACGAAGCGGCGGTGGATCTCGGCCACCATGAAATCGTCATCGACGACCAGCACATCACGCATGGGGCGCCACCGCCTTCAGCCGTATCAGGAAGCGGGCCCCGCCGGCCGGGGCGTCGCCGACCTCGATCGTGCCGCCGTGCTGCGCGGCCACCAGCCGCACCAGTGCCAGGCCGATGCCCCGGCCGCCGGGGACCTCGGGTTTGGAGGTGACCCCGCGGGCGAAGATGGCTTCGCGAAGATGCTCGGGCACACCGGGTCCGGAGTCGAGCACCGAGACCACGAGCCCGTCGCGATCGTCGATGCACACGGTCACGGTGGCCTCCGGTGCGCCCACCGACACATCGACGGCGTTGTCGATCAGGTTGCCCAGCAACGTGATCACATCGGTCGCCAGCGCCGGGTCGAGCGCCTGCAGGTGCGAGTCCGGGGCCAGCCGCAACGACACCCCGCTCTCGGCGGCCAGCGATGTCTTGGCGATCAGCAGCGCCGCCACCGCCGGATCGGAGATCCGTTGCGTGACGGCGTCACTGATCTCGGCGCGCCGTCGCGTCAACGTGCCCACCAGGTCACGGACCGCGTCGTACTCGCCGAGTTGCACCAGACCGGAGATCGTGTGCAACTGGTTGGCGAACTCGTGGGTCTGGGCGCGCAGGGTGTCGGTGACGCTCTTGTGTGACGACAGCTGTCCCTGCAGTGCGGCGAGTTCGGTGCTGTCCCGCATGGTGATCACCGTCCCGATCCGCCGGCCCTGACTGGTCGCCGGCCGACGGCTCAACGCCAGCACCCGCGTCCTGGTCGCGATGACCGTGTCCTGCTCGGTGTCCGCGGAGACCAGGAAGGACACCACCGCCGGGTCGATCCCGACGGTGTCCACCCGTTGCCCGACCGCGTGCTCGGGTACGTCGAGCAGATCCCGAGCGCCGTCGTTGAGCAGCGTGATCTCGCCGTCGTTGTTCACCGCGATGACGCCCTCCCGGATGCTGTGCAGCAGCGCTTCGCGGTGGTCGGCCAGGTTGGCGATCTCGGCCACCTCCAGCCCGCGCGTGTGCCGCTTGATCCGCCGCGACAGCAGCCAGGACGCCACCAACCCCAGCGCCGCCCCCAGCCCGAGATAGACCAGCAGGCGCTCGCCGGCGCCGCTGAGCAGTGCCCATGTCGACGGATACCGTTGGCTCACCGACGCGATGGCCAGCACGCCGCCGTCGGTGGACAGTACAGGCACCTGGCCGACCAGGCTGTGCGTGCCGTCGACGTCGGCATCGCCGAACCAGGCTCGCCCCTCGTCGGCGCGGCTGGGGCCCAGATCGACCCGCGCGCCGATCCGCGACGGATCCGAGGATGCCCGCACGGTGCCGTCGGGTCCGAGGATCTCGGCGAGCGTGGCGCCGGACAGCGCGACCGCCCGGTCCACCTCCGGGGCCAGGGTGCGGGCGGCGAACGGGTCGTCCGGGTGTTGTTCGCTGCGCTCTCGCACGATCGGCGTCGACGCCATGTTCTCGGCGACGGCGATCATCCGTTGCCCGCGCACATCACGGAATTCGCGCTCGGATTGCGCGACCGACACCGCGGCGACGGCGACGAGCACCACGGCCACCACCATCAGCTGGAACACCAGGAACTGCCCGGCGAGGCTACGTCCCCGCACCAGGCCGGCGACCGCTGACGGCATGTTCTTAATGACCACTACTTCCTTTGCGTTCATATCGGTGACGTGGGTCACGTCCGGGGTCCAGTATTGCCGAGCACCACAACCAAGCGATGGGGGACGACATGTTCGCATCCAGCCGGCGCGGCGCGATCGTCGGCGTGGTCGTCGCCGTGATCACCGCGCTGCTGCTGTCCGGCTGCGGGGTCACCCGCGGCGAGCAGACCAGTCTGCACCGTCTGCGAATGATGGTGCCCAACAGTCCGGGCGGCGGCTATGACCTCACCGCCCGCACCGCGGTCAAGATCATGGAGGACGAGGAGATCACGGGCCGCGTCGAGGTGTTCAACGTCATCGGCGCCGGCGGCACGGTGGCCATGGCCCGATTGATGAACGAACGCGGCAACGGCGACCTGATGATGATGATGGGCCTGGGCGTCGTCGGGGCCACGTTCACCAATGGTTCGGCGGCGCGGGCGTCGGACGCGACGGCGCTGGCCAAGATGGTCGAGGAACAGGAGGGGATCCTGGTCCCGGCCGATTCGCCGTTCCGGACGGTGCAGGACTTCGTCTCCGCGTGGAAGGCCGACCCCGCGAAGGTGACCGTCGGCGGTGGGTCCAGCCCGGGCGGTCCCGACCACCTGTTCCCCATGGAGACCGCCAGGGCGGTCGGGGTGGACCCGACGAAGGTCAACTTCGTGTCCTACGACGGCGGCGGTGATCTGCTCACCGCATTGCTGGGCAACAAGATCGCTGCGGGCACCTCGGGGCTCGGGGAGTACGTCGACCAGATCGAGTCCGGCCAGGTGCGGGTGCTCGCCGTTTCCGGCGACGAGCGTGTCGAGGGTGTCGACGCGCCCACGCTGACCGAGGCCGGCATCGACCTCACGTTCACGAACTGGCGCGGAGTGATTGCCCCGCCGGGGATTTCAGACGAGGACCGGGCTGCGATGGTCAGAATCCTCGAGGAGTTGCACGCCACGGATGCGTGGAAGGAGGCGCTGGTGACGAACGGGTGGAGTGATGCGTTCATGACCGGGGAGCCGTTCGAGGCATTTCTGAGAGAACAGGACCAACGTGTCGAGACGACCCTGACAGACCTGGGGCTGGTATGAGCACCGAAATCGAAACCGAGACCGCGACGTCGCGCCGCCCCGACTACGCCCAATATGTCGTCTGCGCGGTGATGGTCGCGGTCGGCGCGTTCCTGATCTACGACGCGCTGTCCATCCCCGGCGGTTACGCCGAGGTCGATCCTGTTGGCCCACGCCTGTTTCCGATCGTCATCGGCGTCGGTCTGCTGGTGATGGCGGTCGTGCTCGCGATCGCCATCCCGCGCGGGTTGACAGGCGAGGCCGAAGCGGGGGAGGACATCGACCCTGACATGCCCAGCGACTGGCGCACCGTCGGCCTGCTCGTCGGCCTGTTCGTCATGCTGATCGTGCTCGTCGTGCCGCTGGGTTGGGCGATCGCCGGTGCACTCTTCTTCGCCGGCTGCGCGACCGTGCTCGGGAGCAGGCACTACCTACGCAACGTCGTCATCGGCGCCGTGTTGGCCGTCGGCAGCTTCTACGCGTTCTACTCCGGGCTCGGCATCCCGCTGCCCGCAGGCATTCTGGATGGGATTCTGTAATGGAGAATTTCGACTGGCTCATGCAGGGGTTCGCCGAAGCCGCCACCCCGATGAACCTGCTGTACGCCGTGATCGGCGTCCTGCTGGGCACCGCTGTGGGCGTGCTGCCCGGCATCGGGCCGGCGATGACGGTCGCGCTCCTGTTGCCGATCACGTACAACGTCAGCCCCAGCTCGGCGTTCATCATGTTCGCAGGCATCTTCTACGGCGGGATGTACGGCGGGTCGACGACGTCGATCCTGTTGAACACACCAGGCGAATCGTCGTCGGTCATCACCGCGATCGAGGGCAACAAGATGGCCAAAGCCGGCCGGGCCGCGCAGGCGCTCGCCACGGCGGCGATCGGATCCTTCGTGGCCGGCGCCATCGGCACCGCGCTGCTCGCGGCATTCGCGCCGGTGATCTCGCGGTTCGCGGTCACCCTCGGCGCGCCGTCCTACCTGGCCATCATGTTGTTCGCCCTCGTCGCGGTCACCGCGGTCCTCGGCTCGTCGAAGATGCGCGGCCTGACCTCGCTGCTGCTCGGTCTGGGCATCGGCATCGTCGGCATCGACTCGCTGACCGGGCAGCCCCGTGCCACCTTCGGAATCCCGCTTCTGAGCGACGGCATCGACATCGTCGTCATCGCCGTCGCCGTCTTCGCCGTCGGCGAAGCGCTCTGGGTCGCAGCACATCTACGGCGCCGGCCCGCCGACGTCATTCCGGTCGGCCGCCCGTGGATGAGCAAGCAGGACTGGGGCCGGTCGTGGAAGCCGTGGTTGCGCGGCACCGCGTTCGGGTTCCCGTTCGGTGCGCTGCCCGCCGGCGGCGCCGAACTGCCGACGTTCCTCAGCTACATCACCGAGAAGAAGTTGTCCAAGCACCCCGAGGAGTTCGGCGAGGGTGCCATCGAGGGGGTGGCGGGACCGGAGGCGGCGAACAATGCCTCGGCCGCAGGGACTCTGGTGCCGATGCTGTCTCTGGGTCTGCCGACCAACGCCACCGCCGCGGTGATCCTGACCGCGTTCGTCTCGTACGGCATCCAGCCGGGTCCCACGCTGTTCGACAAGGAACCACTGCTGATCTGGACGTTGATCGCGAGCCTGTTCATCGGCAACTTCCTGCTGCTCGTGCTCAACCTGCCGCTGGCGCCCCTGTGGGCCAAGCTGCTCCGCACGCCGCGGCCATACCTGTATGCAGGCATCCTGTTCTTCGCCACACTGGGCGCGTTCGCAGTGAATCTGCAACCACTGGATCTGGCGCTGTTACTGATCTTCGGATTGATGGGCCTGATGATGCGCCGCTTCGGACTGCCGGTGTTGCCGTTGATCATCGGTGTCATCCTCGGTCCGCGCATCGAGCGTCAGCTGCGCCAGAGTCTGCAGCTCGGCGGCGGCGATTGGGGCAGCCTGTTCACCGAGCCCGTCGCGATCATCACCTACGTGCTGATGATCCTGCTGCTCGCCGCTCCCCTGGTGCTGCGGCTCATGCATCGCAGCGAGGAGACGCTGCTGGTGGTCGAAGACGACAGGGATCAGAGGGAGAAGGCGGCCCAGCAATGACGGTCATCGTGGGATACACAGCCGACCCGTTCGGTCACGCGGCACTGGAACACGGCATCGCCGAGGCCAGACTTCGTGACACCAGCGTGGTCGTCATCAACGCCACCTCGGGGGAGTCCTACGTCGACGCGCGATTCGCCGGCCGATCCGAGGTGCAGGACGTCCAAACCCGGCTCGCCGAGTGCGGAGTGCGTTACGAGCTGCGCCAGCCGGTCGGGGTGGACGCGGCCGAGGAGTTGCTGACCGCGGTGGAACGTGACGACGCACAGCTGCTGGTAGTAGGCATCCGTAACCGCAACCCGGTCGGGAAGCTGCTGCTCGGCAGCGTCGCGCAGAAGGTGATCCTCGAGTGCCCGAAGCCGGTGCTGGCGGTTAAGCCCGACGAGGTGTGATCACGGTCAGGACCCGGCGCTGTTTCGCCGGCACAGTCGTCGACTGGTTCACCGACGTGCCGCGCCGAGTCGCACTCCACGCCGCCGCAAGGCTCAGCCCGGCGATCACGAAGCACAGCACCGTGTACCAGAGGCTCCCGGTCGGGTCGCCGGCTGCGGTAACCCCGGCACCGGCCGACAGGTAGGCGGGCAGCGCTGCAGCCCACAGCGCGGCCATCACCACCAGATATGCTGCGGCGTAACCGAACATCAGGTGAGGAGCATCCGCGCGCACCGCTGCAGTGTCGCCGCGCCGGCGCCACTGAACCAACAGCACCGGGATCGCGACGACGCTGATGACGACCAGTTCCAGGGCGTAGACCACCCCGCCCACGGTGGTGCTGCCCGAGATCGCGGCCGCCAGCGTGGCGGGCAGCGGCAGGATCACGGTGCCGACGGAGGCGAGGATGCCGACCACGATCGTGCGCAGGACGATCTGTGAGGGCCGCAACCGCCGCCCCTGGTCCACATGGCGGCCGACGAAGAACTGCACGCACAGCGCCAGTGACATCGGCCACAGCGTCGCGAACACCACCACACTCGGCAGCGGCACCGCTTCGAAGAACGGCTGGTTCAACGGATGCTCCAATGTCCATTCCCACCAGCGCAACTGGGGACCGAGGTGGTCGAAGATCTCGTAGAACGCGTGGTGGACGAAGCCGACGCAGACAGCGCCGACGAGCGTCCCGTAGCGGCGAAACACTCCGAGCGTCCGCACGATCTCGAACGCCACCGTCGCCATCATCGGATAGATCGCGATGATGTAGAGCGGTAGCCGCCCCCAGAGGAACTCAACGGTGAACACGTTGTGCGCGAACATGGTGTCGACGTGCTCGGCGATTCCGAACGCGCCGGGAAAGTACAGCGGTGGCTCGATGATGAGCAGATAGGCGATCGCGCCGAACCACAGCACCAGGTTGGTCGGGTCGTTGTGCCTGCGCAGTCGCGCAACCGCGTACAGCAGCGCCAGCACCGCGCCGACGACGATCGTCACCTCGAGCACCGGCAGTGTCCAGTTTTCCAGCGCGAACGGATTGCGGAGTTCGACGAGCCCGCCCGCGGTGTCGCACGAGAACCCCAGCCGGGCCGCCAGATCGGCGAAGGTGGGGGTGCACAGGTCAGACATCGGCGGCCTCCTTGACGGTCTCGCGCTCGGTGGCCGTGTACCACTGGGTCACGTCGTAGCCGGCGTCGTAGCGGTCGAACCACTCCTGGGCGAGCTCGGGCAACTTCTCGTGGGCCGGATCGTGGCCGGGGATCTGACTGCGGATGACACCGTTGAGCGCGACGAGTTGCTCACGCAGCGGCAGATGGCTGAACGCGTTCGCGAACGGGCCGTCATAGGGTGCGTCGATGAACGGAAGACGTTGCAGCAGCGCTTTCTTGCGCCGGTGGAGACGGAACGTCGACATTGCGTCGACCGTGCGCTCCGCCAGCGGCACGTGCTGGTTGAACTCTTCGGAGACCAGCCGGATGATCCCCATCACGTGCTTGAAGATCGACGGCGCCACCCGCATCCGGTACCACGGATCGTCGACGACCGCGTCGTAGATGATCAGCGCCGAGCTGCGGTGTTCCACCTCCTCGACGAAGTGCCACAGGAACAGCGACGCGACCCGGTCGTCGCCGGGTGCGAACAGCGTGTCGTCGTGGTCGAGCATGAGCTTGAAGACCGGGGTGAAGGTCGCCTCCAGGTCGGCGGTGTAGGCCAGCCGGTACTTTAGCGGCGTGTTCGCCGTCAGGTCGTCGTAGGCGTCGATCACCTTGTCGAGGGTGCCTTTCAACCCCGGATAGGCCTTGATCAATCCCTTGACGTGTTGGCGGTGGGCCATCGAGTGCTGGCCCTCCTGGCGCACGAACGCGTCGGCTTCCTCGGCGACGGCCGGATCGCCGATGAGCGGCATCGCCTCCGGGATCATGGCGCCGATCATCTTCTCGAATCCGACCGCCAGGAACGACACGGCGTTGGCCATCGACGAGAACGCCGGGTTGGCCTCATTCCACAGAAACGGGACGTGATGGTTGGCGAAGGCGAAGCGCAGCTTGCGCACGATCAGGTCGGTCATCCCGGTCCTCGGCAATTCTGGAGTAATCATACATTTGTCAGGCTGTTTGTATGATTACTGCATTGCCGGTCCGGCGTCAACGCCTGTGCTAGCGTCGGTGCCACGATGGCACGCAAACGCCGAGGTTGGGGCGGTGATCCGCCCGCCAGCGACTCCGAAGCCGCGCAGCGCATCGTCGCCGCAGCCGTCGACCTGATCGCCGAGACCGGCGCCGCCATCACCATCGCCGAGGTCGCCGAGTCGCTCGGGGTGATCCGGCAGACGGTGTACCGGTACTTCCCGACCGCCGACGAGCTCATGCGCGCGGCTGCGATCGCCTCCGTCGACGGGTTCCTCGATCAGCTCACCGCACACGTGCGCGGAATACACGATCCCGCGGACGCGATGACCGAAGGCGTCATGTTCACCCTCGACGCCGTGGTCACAATCCCGCACCTGGCGATCCTGCTGTCGGCGCCGAGCTCGGCCGCGCGGCCCAGCGAGGTCGCCTCGGATCTTGCGCGGGATTTCGGCATGCGCATGATCACCCGGTTCGACGTCGACTGGGCGCGTTACGGTTACGACGACGCGGCGTTGAGTGACCTGGTCGAGTTCACCCTGCGGATCATGTTGTCGTTCTTCGTCGCGCCCAACCACGCGCAGCGTCCGACCGACGAGCTACGCCGCTTCCTCAAACGCTGGCTCGGGGGCGCGATCCTGGCTCAGCCGCCGTCGGGTGGCCGACCTGCGTAACTCGTCAGCGAAGGGTCAGCTGGATCATGCCGTCCACGGCCTCGACCGGATAGCTGCGCACGGACAAGTCGGTGCCGGAAACCTCGGCACCCGAAGCCATGTCGAAGGTGTGGCCGTGCAGAGGGCACACCACCACGCAGTCATCGGTCAAGCCGTCGGCCAGTGGCCCGCCCCGGTGCGGGCACACCGCGTCGACGGCACGCAAGGATCCGTCCCGCAGGTGGAAGACTGCGATCTGGGTCCCGTCGATGGAGTACGTGCGGCCTTCGCCGACCGGGATCTCGTCGACGCGACCGATGGCGCTGCCGGCCCCGACGCTCATCGCACCGGAACCTGGGGGAGCGGCAGTAACGGCAGCGATGACCGGAACTGACCGGCCGACACCGGCTCCCGGCCGTCCTGCCACGGATCACGGTAGGCGTCCACCGACTTCTGCATCCGCGCGTCGAGCCCCTCGGCCAGACCCTCGGCATCGTCGACGACCACCGCGCGGATGTGATCGATACCCACCCGGGGCACCCACTTGTAGGTGCGCTCAAGCCAGTTCGCGCTTTCGCGGTAGTACTGAAGGAACCGGCCGGTCAGCGTGATCACCGTCTGCGGGTCGTCGACGGTCGCGAGCAGGTCGCCCTTGCGGATGTGCGCCCCTGCCGCGCCGCCGACGTAGATCTCCCAGCGCCCACCGTCGACAGCCACGACACCGAGGTCCTTGCACAACGCCTCGGCGCAGTTGCGCGGACACCCCGTAACAGCGAGCTTCATCTTCGCCGGACTCGCCAGCCCTTTGTACCGTTCCTCGATCGCGATGCCCAATGCCGTCGAGTCACCGACCCCGTATCGACAGAAGTCGCTGCCCACACAGGTTTTCACGGTCCGGAAGCTCTTGCCGTACGCATACCCCGACGGCATGTCGAGGTCCGCCCAGACCGCCGGCAGGTCCTCCTTGCGTACGCCCAGCAGGTCGATGCGCTGGCCGCCGGTGCACTTGATCATCGGGATTTCGTATTTCTCGGCGACATCGGCGATCCTTCGCAGTTGCGCGGCGCTGGTCACCCCACCCTTCATCTGCGGCACCACCGAAAACGTGCCGTCGCGCTGGATGTTGGCGTGCACACGGTCGTTGATGTAGCGGGCGTCGCGTTCGTCGACGAACTCGTCGGCCCACATCGTTTCCAGCAGCGACGCCAGCGCCATCTTCGATCCCGCGTCCTCCTTGCCGTCCGGCGCGAGGGCGGCGAACACCGAAGACACCGAATGCAATCCGAGCTCCCGGATGTGTCGCATCAGTGTCGGCTTGTCGTACGGGATGCCGGGCACGTACCACGACGCCGACGGATCCTCGGTGACCGCACCGCCGGCGGCCCACTCCACGACCTGGCCGACCAGCTCCTTGCACGAGCCGCAACCCTTGCCCGCCTTGGTCTTGGCCATCACGCCACTCACCGACGTCTCGCCGCCGCGAACGCAGGACACCAACGCGCCCTTGGACACGCCGTTGCAGTTGCACACCTGCGCGTCGTCGGCCAGTTCGGCCACCCCGACACCCACCTCCGGCGTGCCGATGTCGAACATCAACGACACCCGCTCGTCAGGCAGCGGCAGCCCGCTGTCGAACGCCTGCGTCAGGAACGACACCTTCGACACGTCGCCGACGAGGGTGGCGCCCACCAGCTTGCCGTCACGGATCACGACGGTCTTGTAGACGCCGTGCCGGGGTTCGGCGTACTGCACGAACTCGTCGTCCGGGCGTTCCGGCGCCTTCACGCCCATCGACGCGACGTCGACACCGGCTACCTTGAGTTTCGTCGCCACCCGTGACCCGTGATAGGCCGAGGCGGGGTTGGCCCCGGTGAGATGGTCGGCCAGCACCTTGGCCTGCTCCCACAGCGGCGCGACGAGCCCGTACACCTGGCCGCGGTGCTGGGCGCACTCGCCGACGACGTAGACGTCGTCGTCGTCGATCGAGCGCATGTGGTCGTCGGTGACGATGGCGCGCTCGACGGTCAGCCCGGCCCGCTGTGCCAGCCCGACATTGGGGCGGATGCCGGCCGCGATCACCAACATGTCGCAGTCCAGTCGCGTGCCGTCAGAGAACAGGACACCCCGCAGCCTGCCGTCCTCACCGATGCTCACCTCGGTGGTGCGCTTGTCGGTGTGCACCCCGATTCCGAGATCCTCCACCGACTTTCGCAGGATCGCGCCGGCCGGGTCGTCGAGCTGGGCGTTCATCAAGGTGGGTCCGGCGTGCACCACGTCGACGGTCAGCCCGCGCTTCTGCAACCCGCGCGCGGCTTCCAGGCCCAGCAGCCCGCCGCCGATCACCACGGCTTTGGTGCGGTTGGCGGCCTCGGAGATCATGGCCGCGGTGTCGTCGAGAGTGCGGAAGCCGAACACCCCGTCGGCCAGCGTCTTGTTGTCGGCCCACAGCCCGGCCATCGGTGGGAAGAAGGAACGGCTGCCTGTGGCCAGGATCAGCTTGTCGTAGTGCAGGGTGGTGCCGTCGTCGGCGTGCACCAGATGGGCGAACGTGTCCAGGCGCACCACGCGCACACCGGCACGCAGGTCGATGCCGTGGTCGGTGTACCAGTCCAGCGCGTTGAGATAGATCTCCCCGGGATCGTCCATTCCGGCAAGCACATTCGACAACAGGATGCGGTTGTAGTTGCCGTAGGGTTCGTCACCGAACACGGTGATTGCGAAGGTGTCGCCGCCGCCGCGTGCCAGCACTTCCTCGAGGGCGCGGACGCCGGCCATGCCGTTGCCGACGACCACCAGACGCTGCGCCACCGCTACACCTCCACCAGGCCCAGGTCCACGATGACCGTGCCTTTCAGCCCCTCTGGCGCGGCGACGTACAGCTCCAGCACGGTGTCGGCGAGCAGGTCCTCCACGACGCGCAGCGCGACATGAGTGGCGCCCTTGGCCGCGATCGGGAAGTAGCGCATCGGGACTCCGTCGCGAAACAACACGACGGTGACCATCTGCTTGGTCGAGTTTCCGCCGCGGAAGTAGACCGGCTGCGTCGTGGACCCGGCCGGGACCACGTAGCGCAGCGCGTCGTCGAGCGGTACCGGCTTGTCGTAGCCGTTGCCGTCGAAGCCGAATGCGCCTTGCAGGAATCGTGGCGTGCTTCCGTCGGTCATCTCTGCTCCTCGCACGAGCGCTCGTCGGTCATGTCTTGAAAGTTAAGAGCGCCGTGTTTCGGGATCGTTTCTCCCACGGGTCACCTGTGAATCCCTGCGATCACAACCCGAACCCCTCACCGTGAGTGCTGCCGCGGTGTGAGGGCGAGTTTTCACCCCGGTCATCGAGGTGCAACGGATGCGGAATGACCTGGCCTTTCACTGGGTCCATGGCGAAACGAACGCGCGACATCGAGCGCCCGCGCCGGAGGCGCGACATCCAGCACTGGGATCCTGAGGACATCGAGGCCTGGGAGTCCGGTGGCAAGGCGATCGCGAAACGGAACCTGATCTGGTCGATCGTGGCCGAGCACGTCGGCTTCTCGGTGTGGTCGATCTGGTCGGTGATGGTGCTGTTCATGCCGCAGGACGTGTACGGGATCGACGCGGCGGGCAAGTTCTACCTCGTCGCCGTGCCCACCCTGGTCGGGGCATTCATGCGGATCCCGTACACCATCGCGCCCGCGAAGTTCGGCGGCAGGAACTGGACCATCGCCAGTGCGCTGCTGCTGCTGATTCCGGCCCTGCTGACGCTGTACTACATGAAGAACCCGGCGTCCTACACCACCTACTTGGTGATCGCCGCGTTCGCCGGACTCGGCGGCGGTAACTTCGCGTCCTCGATGACCAACATCAACGCGTTCTATCCGCAGCGGCTCAAGGGCTGGGCGCTGGGACTCAACGCGGGCGGAGGGAACATCGGTGTTCCCGTCATCCAGCTGATCGGCCTGCTCGTCATCGCCACCATCGGCAACACCCGGCCCGAAATCGTCTGTGCGATTTACCTTGTCGCGATCAGCGTCGCCGCGGTGGGCGCGGCGGTGTACATGGACAACCTGCGCAACCAGAAATCCAACCTCGGCGCGCTCGTCGAGGCCATGCGGTTCAAGCATTCGTGGGTCATGAGCTTCCTCTACATCGGCACCTTCGGTTCGTTCATCGGGTTCTCGTTCGCGTTCGGGCAGGTGTTGCAGATCAATTACCTGGCCTCCGGTGACACCGCCGCGCAGGCTTCTCTGCACGCCGCGCAGATCGCGTTCCTCGGTCCGCTGCTCGGCTCCATCTCACGCCCGTTCGGCGGCAGGCTGGCAGACCGGGTGGGCGGCGGGAAGATCACGCTGTACGTGTTCGTCGCAATGATCTTCTCCGCGGGCGTCCTCGTGACCACCGGGATGATGGACGACGCCGCGCCCGGCGCCCCGACGGGCGCGCAGATGATCGGCTACGTCGCCGGATTCATCCTGCTGTTCGTGTTGTCGGGTCTCGGCAACGGCTCCACCTACAAGATGATCCCGTCGATCTTCGAGGCCAAGGCCCAGGGCCGCGACGACTTGAGCCGTGATGAGAAAGCCGCCTGGTCGCGCGCGATGTCGGGCGCGCTGATCGGGTTCGCCGGTGCGGTGGGCGCGCTGGGAGGTGTGTTCATCAACGTCGTGCTGCGCGCGTCCTACGTCAGCGACGCGAAGTCGGCCACCAACGCGTTCTGGGTGTTCCTCGCCTTCTACGTGGTGTGCGCGTTCGTGACGTGGTTCGTGTTCCTGAGGCTGCAGGAGCACCGTACCCACAGCGGTGAGCACATCGGCCGCGACTCCGCTCCGGTACCCGTCGGCTAGGCATGATCCGAACCGCCTGTTCCTATTGCGGGGTGGGGTGCGGCATCTCGGTGCAGACCCGCGCCGACCCCGCTACGGGCGTCCCGGTGATCGCCCGGGTGTCTGGCGACAAGCTGCATCCCACCAACTTCGGCCGGCTGTGCACCAAGGGCGCCACGCACGCCGAGCTGATGGCCGCCACCGACGGGCGGTTGACGACGGCCCTGCTGCGGCCGTCGCGCGACGCCGACCCCGTCGCCGTCGACGTCGAGGACGCGCTGGCTGAGGCCGGGGCGCGGCTGCGCGCCATCGTCGACAAGCACGGCCCCGACGCCGTCGCACTGTACGTGTCGGGGCAGATGTCGATGGAAGCACAATATTTGGCGACCAAACTGGCCAAGGGTTTTCTGCGCACCGTGCACCTGGAGTCCAACTCCCGGCTGTGCATGGCCAGCGCGGGCACCGGCTTCAAACAGTCGCTCGGGGCGGACGGCCCGCCCGGCTCGTACACCGACTTCGACTGCACCGACTTGTTTTTCGTCATCGGATCCAACATGGCCGACTGCCATCCGATCCTGTACCTGCGGATGGCCGACCGGCTCAAGGCGGGCGCCAAACTGATCGTCGTCGACCCGCGCCGGACCTCCACCGCCGACAACGCCGACCTGTTCCTGCAGATCCGGCCCGGTACCGACCTGGCGCTGCTCAACGGCATCTTGCACCTGCTTGTGGAAAAGGGAGCCATCGACGACGACTTCATCGCCGAGCACACGCAGGGCTGGGAGGCGATGCCGGCCTTCCTGGCCGACTACCCGCCGGCCCGGGTCGCCGCCATCACCGGCCTGGCCGAGGCTGACATCCACGCCGCCGCGGATATGATCGCCGCGGCGGGAAACTGGGTGTCCTGCTGGACGATGGGCCTGAACCAGAGCACCCACGGCACCTGGAACACCAACACGATCTGCAATCTGCACCTGGCCACCGGCGCCATCTGCCGCCCCGGCAGCGGCCCGATGTCGCTGACCGGACAGCCCAACGCGATGGGCGGTCGCGAAATGGGCTACATGGGACCTGGATTGCCGGGTCAGCGGGCGGTGCTGTCGGCCGAGGACCGTGCCTTCGTCGAAGAGCAGTGGAATCTGGCGCCGGGCACCATCCGGGCCGACGTCGGGCCGGGGACTGTCGAGATGTTCCGCCGCATCGGCGCCGGGGACATCAAGGCGGTGTGGGTCATCTGTACCAATCCCGTTGCGAGCGTGTCCAATCGGGATAACGTGATCGCGGGTCTGAAGTCCGCTGAACTGGTCATCGTCTCGGACGTCTACGCCGATACCGCGACCAACCGCTACGCCGACATCGTGCTGCCCGCCGCGCTGTGGGCCGAGGCCGACGCGGTGATGGTGAACTCCGACCGAAACCTCACGCTGCTGGCGCAGTCGATCCCGCCGGCCGGTGACGCCCGCCCGGACTGGGAACTGATCTGCGGGGTGGCCCAACAACTGGGGTTCGGTGACGCGTTCGACTACAAATCCAGCGAGCAGATCTTCGACGAGATCCGCCGATTCCACAATCCCCGGACGGGATACGACCTGCGCGGCATCACCTATGAGCGGCTGCGGGACACCCCGGTGCAATGGCCGTGCGCCTCGGTCGAGGTGTCCGACCGCAACCCGATCCGCTACCTCAACGACGGCATCTCGCAAGAGCTGTTCGTCGCAGCCGACGGTCACCGTCCCCGGCTGGCGTTCCCGACGCCGTCGCGGCGTGCGGTGTTCCATCCACGGCCCCACATGGACCCCGCCGAACTTCCCGACGACGACTATCCGATGGTCCTCAACACCGGCCGGTTGCAGCATCAGTGGCACACCATGACCAAGACCGGCAAAGTGGCCAAACTGAACAAACTCAACCCCGGGCCGTTCGTCGAGGTCCACCCGGACGACGCCGCCGCGCTGTCGATCTCCGACGGCGGGGACGTCGAGCTGGTGAGCAGGCGTGGGCGGGCGGTGCTGCCCGCCGTCGTCACCGAACGCGTCCGGCCGGGCTGCACCTGGGTGCCGTTCCACTGGAACGACGAACACGGCGAGAACCTGACGATCAACGCGCTGACCAACGACGCCGTCGATCCGGACTCCCTGCAGCCCGAGTTCAAGGTGTGCGCAGTGCGGCTGGTCGCGGTTCCCTTCGGTGCACCCGAACTCACCGATGACGAAAAGCTCTACCTCTCCGGCTTTTTCGCCGGCATCGAGGAGGGTCTGCCCGGCGTGCCGGTGCTGCCCGCGAAAGCTCCGCTGGGACCGCGGGTCCGGCTGTGGGTCGACGGCGTGCTGGCCGGTCGGTACTCCCGGATGGACATCACCACCGAGAGCGCGCCGGCGGACGCGCCCCTGGTGCTGTGGGCGTCGCAGACCGGCAACGCCGAGGAGTTCGCCGGGCGGGTGGGTGAGCGACTGCCGGGCGCCACGCTACGCGCCATGGACGACGTGGACCCGGCCGAACTGCCCGGGGCCGGCGAGGTCGTCATCATCACGAGCACGTTCGGCGACGGGGGACCGCCCGACAACGGCGCCGCCTTCTGGGAACGTCTCGCGTCCCCTGAGGCTCCGTCACTGGAGGGCGTGCGGTATACGGTGCTGGGCATCGGCGACCGCTCCTACGGCAACTTCTGCGGGCACGCCAAATCCCTCGACACGCGATTGGCCGACCTGGGCGCCACCCGGATGCTCGAGCGCGCCGAATGCGAGGCCTACGACGATGAGCCACTGACCGAGTGGACCGACGCGGTCGCCGGGCTCGTCGGGGCCCCCGGCCTGGCTTCTGAAAAGCCTGCAACCTCAACGTTGTTCACCAGGGCGAAGCCGATCCGGGCTCCGCTGTGCCGCAACTCGCTGCTGACCTCCGTCGGCTCGGCCAAAGAGGTGCGCCAGTTCGGCTTCGACATCAGTGAGCACGATGTCACCTACTCGGTCGGCGATTCGTTGGGCGTACACGTGGTGAATACCGACTTCGTGGTCGAAACATGGCTTACTGCAACCGGTTTCACCGGTGAGGAAGCGGTCGTCATCGACGGTGCCGAGCTGGCGCTGCGTGACGCGGTCACATCACACTACGACGTCTGCAAGGTGACGTCGGATTTGGTGCGGTTCGTCGCCGAACACTGTCCGGACGCCGCGACCGCCAAGCGGCTGCGAAACGACCGCGGGGAACTCGACAAGTGGCTGGTGAACCGCAACGGCCTCGACCTGGTCGGCGAATTCACCGTCCGCGCCGACCCGCAGCTGTGGCAGGAGGTGCTGGTGCGCCTGACCCCGCGTCAGTACTCGATCTCGTCGAGCCCGTTGGTAAGTCCGCACGAGGTGCAGCTGACCGTGTCGGTGGTGCGGTACCGAGGGACCGACGGAGGTCCGCGTGGGGGCGTCGCTTCGACCTATCTGGCCGACCTGCCGGACGGCACGCCCGTGCCGGTGTTCCTGCAACGTTCCCCGCACTTCCGTCCGCCGCAGGACCCACACACTCCGATGATCATGGTCGGCCCCGGCACCGGCATCGCGCCGTTCCGGGGCTTCCTGCAGGAGCGGCGTGCCCTCGGCCACCGCGGACCCAACTGGCTGTTCTTCGGCGACCAGCATCGCGCGCAGAACTTCTACTACCGCGAAGACCTGGAGGACATGGCTGACGACGGCTTCCTCACCAGGCTGGAGCTGGCTTTCTCGCGGGACCAGGCCAAGCGGGTCTACGTACAGCACAAGATGCTCGACCAGGGCGCCGAGCTGTGGCGCTGGCTCGACGACGGCGCACACTTCTACGTCTGCGGCGACGCCACGAGGATGGCGAGGGACGTCGACGACGCGCTGACCGAGATCATCCGCACCCACGGCCGCATGAAAGGTGAGGCTGCCCGCGAGTACAAACGCGAGATGGTCGCCGAGAAGCGTTACGTAAGGGACGTGTACTGAGAGACGCGGGGACGCGCCGCGACGCACAGGGTGCCGCCGACGAACAACGCCATCGCGACCACCGGCAGCCCACCGCCGGGCGCGAACCCGTCGGCCGACAGCAGCGCCAGCGCCAGCGCGCACGACGCGGTGCCGGCGTAGAGCAGCGCTTCGCCGACCCGCGGGGGCAGCGGGAGCGCGATGGTGGGCACCGGCGCCGCGAAGATCCGCCGCTGCCAGAACAGCAGGCACAGCAGCGCCGCGGTCACCACCGCCAGCACCAGCTCCCACTCCAGCCGGGCCAGCCACCAGGCACCGGAGCCCATCGGCGGCTGCGGCAGCAGTCCCGTCGGGTAGCCGACCAGCGTCACCACGATCACCGGCAGCATGTGCCACAGGTACAGCGCCATCACGTTGTCGTTGGCGATCCCGATGAGGCGTGGCCACGCACCGCGGGTCAGCACCCGGTTCATCACCGGCACCAGGGCCAGCAGCAGCCCGATCTGCACGGTCGCCAGCGCCAGCAGCGCCACCGACGGCGGCGCGGAATTCTCCACCCGTACGCCCGGCACGCCGATCATCGCGATCGGATACGGACCCCAGGTGACCAGCAGTGGCAGCGCGGCCGCGGCCGCAGCCGCCATCGCGACCAGTACCCTGCGCCGCAGAAGTGCGCCGTGCCAAGCGATTCCGAGCTGGTAGATCGCCGCCCAGCAGAAGAAGTAGTTCAGCGTCCGGATCTGTGGGTGGTCGGTGCTGATCCCGATCACGTCGACGATCACCACGCCCGCGGCCAGGACGGCCGGGGCCGCGAGGCCGAAGCGGCGGTGCGCGGCGACCGCGACCGGGGTCAAGGCCACCACCATCAGGTACACCGCCAGGAACCACAGATGCATGGCCACCGCCCAGCCGCCGAGCGCGAGCACCGACCCGTCGATGCCCGCGGCCAGCAGCGCCGCCATCACCACGACGACGAAGCCGGCGTAGATCGCGGTGGGCCCGAGCGTGCGCGCGACTCGGCGGCGCACCCATTCCTGGCGTGACGTCATCCCGGTGTCCCGGCGCGCCCATGACACCGCGCTCGCGTAGCCGGCGACCGCGAAGAACACCGGCACCACCTGGAAGCCCCACGTGAGCCACTGTGTCCACGGCATCAGGACCAGCGGGTTGTCCCGGCCGAACTCGCCGTCGCGGTAGGTCATCACCGACAGCAGCCAGTGCCCGATGACGACGATCATGACCGCTGCGGATCGGTAGAGGTCGAGCGCGAGCTCGCGCGCCGGTGCCTGGGCTCGGGTGGTGTCCATCGCAGCCCATTCTGCGGGTGCGGCCCCCACAAGTGGGGGAGCTGGAGAAGAGTGTCCGAGGGGGGACTTGAACCCCCACGCCCGTTAATAGGGCACTAGCACCTCAAGCTAGCGCGTCTGCCATTCCGCCACTCGGACCTGCTGTGCGGCGCTTAAGGCTAACGGATGAGCCGCCCCGGGCCCAAACCAGCCGAGCACGGCAGTGTTAGAAAGGGACATGTGAGCGGACTTTCCGATGGTGGCGTCACGCCGGCCGACGAGGTCGTCGACCTTGTCAGCACGCTGATCCGGTTCGACACCTCCAACACCGGGGAGCCGGCCACCACCAGGGGCGAGGCCGAATGCGCCCGCTGGGTGGCCGATCAGCTCGCTGAGGTCGGATACACCTGCGAGTACGTCGAGGCGGGCGCGCCGGGCCGGGCCAACGTCTTCGCCCGGCTCGAAGGCGCCGACCGCTCCCGAGGCGCGCTGATGCTGCACGGCCACCTGGACGTGGTGCCCGCCGAGGCGTCGGACTGGAGCGTGCACCCGTTCTCCGGCGCCGTCGAGGACGGCTACGTCTGGGGCCGCGGCGCGGTCGACATGAAGGACATGGTCGGGATGATCATCGCGGTCGCCCGGCACTTCAAACGCCACGGCATCGTGCCTCCGCGTGACCTGGTGTTCGCGTTCGTCTCCGATGAGGAGGCCGGCGGCAACTACGGCTGCAAATGGCTCGTGGACCACCGGCCGGACCTGTTCGACGGCGTCACCGAGGCGGTCGGCGAGGTCGGCGGGTTCTCGCTGACCGTGCCGCGCCGCGACGGCGGCGAGCGGCGGCTGTACCTGATCGAGACTGCCGAGAAGGCGATGCTGTGGATGCGCCTGACCGCGCGCGGCCGCGCCGGGCACGGCTCGATGGTGCACGACGACAACGCCGTCACCGCCGTCGCCGAGGCGGTCGCCAAGCTGGGCAGGCACCGGTTCCCGATCGTGCTGACCGAATCGGTCGAGCAGTTCCTCACCGCGGTCGGTGAGGAGACCGGCTACACCTTCGATCCCGCGTCACCCGACATCGAGGGCACGGTCGCCAAACTCGGCGGGATCGCCCGCATCGTCGGCGCCACGCTGCGCGACACCGCCAACCCGACGATGCTCAAGGCCGGTTACAAGGCCAACGTCATCCCGGGCACCGCCGAAGCCGTCATCGACTGCCGGGTGCTGCCGGGCCGGCTTGCCGAGTTCGAGCGGGAGGTCGACGAGCTGATCGGCCCCGACGTCAAACGCGAGTGGATCACCAACCTGCCGTCGTATGAGACGCCGTTCGACGGTGAACTGCTGGGTGCGATGAACGACGCGATCCTGGCCACCGACCCGGATGCGCGGACCGTGCCCTACATGCTGTCCGGGGGCACCGACGCAAAACACTTCGCCCGCTTGGGGATTCGCTGCTTCGGCTTCGCCCCGCTGCGGTTGCCGCCCGAATTGGACTTCGCCGCCCTGTTCCACGGCGTCGACGAACGGGTACCCGTGGATGCGCTGAAGTTCGGCGCGCAGGTGCTCGAGCACTTCCTGCTGCACTCGTAGTAATCCGACTGAAAGGGATCCTCCGCCATGGCGTTCGACTACGACCCGTACTCGTTCCTTCCCCCATTGCCCACCTTCACCGTCACCTCGCAGTCGTTCGACGACGGTCAGCCCTGGGGCAAGGATCAGGTCAGCGGCATCATGGGTGCCGGCGGGTCCGACATCTCGCCGCAGCTGAGCTGGTCCGGGTTCCCCGAGGAGACCCGCAGTTTCGCCGTCACGGTCTTCGACCCGGACGCCCCGACGGTCTCCGGGTTCTGGCACTGGGCGGTGTTCAACCTGCCCGCGACGGTCACCGACCTGCCCGCAGGTGTCGGCGACGGCAGCGCGAGCGGATTCCCCGGTGACGCGGTCACTCTGGCCAACGACGCCGGGCTGAAGCGCTTCATCGGCGCCGCCCCGCCGGCCGGGCACGGCCCGCACCGCTACATCGTCGCCGTCCACGCGGTCGGGGTCGAGAAGCTCGATGTGCCCGCCGACGCCACCCCGGCCTACCTCGGGTTCAACCTGTTCGGGCATGCGATCGCCCGCGCGCTGGTCACCGGCACCTACGAACAGAACTGACGCAGAGCGCTCCGGACCACAGTCGTTTCACCTATCCACCTTTTGCAGGGAAAGTGCGAGAGAACGCCTGCAAAGCGTGGATAGGTGGGGCCTGTGGGACCTGACGTGCCCTCGTGCCGGTTCACTTGCCCATCGTCGAGCCGACCGCCTCTGTGAGGCAGGAGAATCCGTTCTCGCGGAGGCGGGCGGCGATGCCGTCGTTGAGGGTCTTGGCCCACAGCCCACCGCCGTAGACGAACCCGGTGTAGCCCTGCAGCAGTGAGGCGCCGGAGGTGATGCGCTCCCAGGCGTCGTCGGCCGTCTCGATGCCGCCCACGCTGACCAGTGCCAGACGGTCGCCGACGCGCGCGTACAGGCGGCGCAGCACCGCCAGCGCGCGGCGCGCCACCGGAGGGCCGGAGACCCCGCCGGCGCCGAGTTCGGCCGCTCCGGGTGTGGCGAGGCCGTCACGCGACACGGTGGTGTTGGTCGCGACGATACCGGCCAGCCCGAGATCGACTGCGAGATCTGCGATTTCGTCGATGTCCTGATCGGCCAGATCAGGTGCGATCTTGACCAGCACCGGGGTCGACGTCTCGGCGAGCACCGCGGACAGGATGGGCCGCAGCGACTCCACGGACTGCAGATCGCGCAGACCGGGGGTGTTGGGCGAGCTGACGTTGACCACGAGGTAGGACGCCAGCGGGCCGAGCAGTCGCGCGCTCTCGGCGTAGTCCTCGGCGGCGCGCTCGGGCGGGGTCACCTTCGTCTTGCCGATGTTGACGCCGACCGGCACGTCGGGCGCATGGCGTGCCAACCGGGTCGCCAGCTCACCGGCCCCGTGATTGTTGAATCCCATGCGGTTGAGCAGCGCCCGGTCGGCGGGCAGCCGGAACAGCCGCGGAGACGGATTCCCGGGCTGCGCCTGCGCCGTCACGGTGCCGATCTCGGCGAAGCCGAAACCCAGTGCGCCCCAGGTGTGCAGCCCGAGTCCGTCCTTGTCGAATCCGGCCGCCAGGCCCACGGGTCCGGGGAAGTGCACCCCGAACACGGTGCTGGCCAGAACGGGATCGTGCGGGGCCAGCCGGCGGGTCAGCTGCCGGCGCAGCGGTGCGGGCCGGGTGGCGGCCCGCAGACCGCGAAACACGATCGTGTGGATGCGTTCGGCCGGCGCCAGAAACAGCGCCTTGCGCAGTGCGGTGTACATCTACAGCCCCGGCTGGTCGGGCCCGGGGGCGGCATCGGGGCGCTTCTTGCGGCGCAGCAGCACGCGCCTCGACCCGTCGGTGTAGAGCCGGACCCGGGTCAGCTCCCAGCCGCGGTACTCCGCCTCGATCGCCAGCCGCGTGGAAGCCGTGACCCGCGTGACCTCCGGTGGCAACTTCAGCGGGATCCACTCGTAATCGCCCGGATCCTCGGCCACCGCCTTGCTCCACGCCGCCGGCATCCGGCCGCGTGCGGCGCTCACGGCGCGGCCTCCGGGATCACCTGCACACCGGCTCCCGCGCCGGACACCACGTAGAGGGTGTTCGACGTGTCGTCGAATGCCACGGAGTTCGGTTGCCGCACGGTTCGATATCGCACCTTCTCGACGGGGATGCCGGTTGCCAGATCGTATCCAACGACGGTGTTCGTCGCGGTCTGCGCCACCCAGGCCAGACCGTTGCGGCCCGCTGAGCCGGCCACCCCGTACGGGGAACCGGGCACCGGGTAGCGCTGCCGCAGGATCAGCGGGTTCAGGCCGTACACCAGAAGCTCGCCGCCGCGGGTGTCGGTGACCAGCACGCGTCCGGCGCCGTCGGCGGCCATCGTGGTGGCGCCCTCACCGGCGCGCAGCGCGTGTTCGGACTTGGTGCCCTCGACGTTCAGGCTCGTCACCGAGGTCTGGCCGCGGTCGAGCACCACCGCGGTATCGCCCTGGGTGACAAGGGCATCAACCCGGGCGAAGATCTTCAGCTGCGCGCCGACCGAACGTTCGGAGGCCAGCGTGTACACCGTCCCGTCGGCGCTGCCCAGCACCAACCGGCCGTCGGAGCGCCGGGCGATCGCGGTGAAGTCCACCCCGTCGTGACCTTCGACGTCCACCTTGGTGGCCGCGCCGGCTGCGATGTCGAACCGGTAGTAGCCGCCCCGGGTCGACAGGAACGCCCGGCCCTCGCCGTCGGTGGTCACCGCCGTCGCCGGGCCGGCCAGCGTGACCGGGGTCTGCGCGCCGGAGCGCCCGACCACGGTCAGCGTCGCACCGTCCGAGCCGGCAGAGAGCACCAGCAGCGACCCGGTCGCTGCGTCGAAGGCGGCGGTCAGCGCGTCGGCGGCCAGGGGTGACACCTGTCCTTGCGGTGCCGTGGTGACCGGCGGCGAGTCCGCGGCGCGCGCGGGCTCGATCGTCGGGGGAGGCGCGTCCACCGGATTCGACGAACAGCCGGTCACCAGCGTCAACGCCAACGCAGCGATCCCCAGACGAACCAGGTGACCTGGTGAGTTTATGTGGCGCGACAACGGGTAGCTCTCGGTTCGGGTTCGGCGGGGATCGATTCGGAGAGTCAGTGTATGCAACGTCGTAACGGTGGTCCGGTGGCGTCGGGGCTCCTCGGTGCATCCAACGGCGGTATGGTCCATACCATGACCCTCACAGCTGACAGCGACGTCACTGGCCGGGGCTTCACGGTCGAAGTCATCACCACCGGCGTGCACGCCAGCGGTTTCGGCGAACTCGGCGACGGGCGCAGCTTCGCTTTCTGCGCGTCCCACTCGGACCGTCAGGTGACATTGGTCGTCGAGGTGTACCGACCCCGCCTGCGCAATCCGGTCCCGCAAGCCGAAGACGTGGTGGCCGTCGCGACCCGCAAGCTCACCGATATCGACATGACCGACGAGCGCAGCGTGATCGCCGCCGTGCGCGACGCGGTCGCCGACGCGCAGCCGGTCAACCGCAACGGCCGCTGAGCGCGGCCCGGCCCGCGCCACGGTACGGTCGTCGTCGTGACGGGGCTGGCGGAGATGTCGTGGCTGCAGGTCGTCGTCCTCTCAGTGCTGCAGGGACTCACCGAATTCCTGCCGGTGTCCTCGTCGGGACACCTCGCGATCGCGTCGAAGGTGTTCTTCGACGGTGACGCGGGGGCGTCTTTCACAGCGGTGAGCCAGCTCGGCACCGAAGCCGCGGTGCTCGTCTACTTCGCGCGCGACATCGTGCGGATCGTCAAGGCCTGGTTCGCGGGACTGTTCCGCGCCGGCGAGCGCAACGCCGACTACTGGCTGGGCTGGTGGGTGATCATCGGCACGATCCCGATCAGCGTGGTCGGGCTGCTGTTCAAGGACGAGATCCGTACCGGCGCGCGCAACCTGTGGCTGGTGGCCACGGCACTGATCGTGTTCTCGTTCGTGATCGCTGCCGCCGAGTACGCCGGCAGGCAGACCCGGCGCGTCGAGCAACTCACATGGAAGGACAGCGTGATCGTCGGTCTCGCGCAGTGCCTGGCCCTGGTACCCGGGGTGTCGCGGTCGGGCGCCACGATCAGCGCGGGCCTGTTCCTCGGCATGGAACGCGAGCTCGCCGCCCGTTTCGGGTTCCTGCTCGCCATCCCGGCGGTGTTCGCCTCGGGGCTGTTCTCGCTGCCCGACGCGTTCAACCCTGCTGGAGAGGGCATGAGCGCCAGCGGAGCTCAGCTTCTCGTGTCGACCGTGATCGCGTTCGTGGTCGGATACGCCGCGGTGGCGTGGTTCCTGCGGTTCCTGGTGCGGCACAGCATGTACTGGTTCGTCGGCTACCGCGTGCTGCTCGGCAGCGTGGTGCTGATCCTGCTCTCCACGGGGGTGGTGGCCGCGACATGACTGTCCTGCTACTGCGGCACGGCCGCTCGACCTCGAACACCGCACACACGCTTGCGGGGCGCTCCGCGGGCGTCGACCTCGACGACCGCGGCCGCGAACAGGCCTCGGCCTTGGTCGAGCGGCTCGGTGAGCTGCCGATCCGGGCCATCGTGCGCTCGCCGCTGCTGCGGTGCGAACGCACCGTCGAACCCCTGGCCGCCGCGCTCGGCCTGGAGCCTGTCGTCGACGAACGCATCACCGAGGTCGACTACGGATCCTGGACCGGCCGCAAGATCGGCGACCTGGTCAAGGAGCCGCTATGGGCGGTGGTGCAGCAGCAGCCCAGCGCCGCGGTGTTCCCCGACGGCGAGGGGCTGGCCGGGGTGCAGGCACGCGCGGTCGCCGCGGTGCGGGAACACGACCGCAGGCTCGCCGACGAACACGGCGGTGACGCGCTGTGGATCGCCTGTACCCACGGCGATGTGATCAAGTCCGTCCTGGCCGACGCGCTGGGCAGCCACCTGGACAGCTTCCAGCGCATCAACGCCGACCCGGCGTCGGTCAGCGTCGTGCGCTACACCCCGCTGCGCCCGTTCGTCATCCACGTCAATCACACCGGTGTGGCGCTGAACGCCACGCTGTCGGCCCCACCTGCTGCCGACAAGCCCGACGCCGGCGAGGTTCCCAGCGGAGACGCCGTGGTCGGCGGATCCACCGGCTGACGGTATTTTGGAAACTGCCATGGCCCGCGAAATCCACGTCTTCCGCACACCCGACCGCTTCGTGGCTGGGACGGTCGGCGAACCGGGAAACCGGACGTTCTACCTACAGGCCGTCCACGACAAGCGGGTCGTGTCGGTGGTGCTGGAAAAGCAGCAGGTGGCCGTGCTCGCCGAGCGCATCGCCGCGCTGTTGTTGGAGATCAACCGCCGCTTCGGCACCCCGATCCCGCCCGAGACCGGCGAGGTCGACGACCTCAGCCCGCTGATCACCCCCGTGGACGCGGAGTTCCGGGTGGGCACCATGGGGCTGGGCTGGGATTCGGAGGCCCAGACCGTCGTCGTCGAGCTGCTCGCCGTCTCGGAGACGGAATTCGACGCCTCCGTCGTCCTCGACGACGCCGAGGAGGGACCCGACGCGGTGCGGGTGTTCCTGACCCCCGAGTCGGCCCGCCAGTTCGCCGCCCGGTCCAACCGGGTGATCTCGGCCGGGCGCCCGCCATGCCCGCTGTGCGAGGAACCGCTGGACCCCGAGGGCCACATCTGCGTCCGAACCAACGGTTACCGGCGCGGTGCACTCTCCGGTCCCGACGATGACGAGCTCTGAGGTCCTGCAGCGCGGCGAGCTGACCGTGCTCGGCCGGATCCGATCGGCGAGCAACGCCACGTTCCTGTGCGAGGCCACCCTCGGCGAGATCGTCACGCACTGCGTCTACAAGCCGGTCCGCGGTGAGGCCCCGCTGTGGGACTTTCCCGACGGGACCCTGGCCGGACGCGAGGTCGCCTCGTACCTGGTGTCGGCGGCACTGGGCTGGAACGTGGTGCCCTACACCATCATTCGGGACGGTCCGGCCGGGTCCGGCATGCTGCAGCGCTGGGTCGACCAGCCCGGTGACGAAGACCCGGACGCCGAGGCCGATGCCGGTCCCGACCTGATCGACCTGCTGCCCGCGGGGGAGATCCCGCCGGGGTTCCTGCCCGTGCTGCAGGCTTACGACTACGCCGGCGACGAGGTCACCCTGGTGCACGCCGACGACGTGCGACTGCGCCGCATCGCGGTGTTCGACGTGCTGGTCAACAACGCCGACCGCAAGGGCGGCCATGTGCTGCACGGTGTCGACGGATGCGTCTACGGCGTCGACCACGGCGTCACGCTGCACGTCGAGGACAAATTGCGCACCGTGTTGTGGGGGTGGGCGGGCAAACCGGTCGACGACGACATGCTCGCCGACATCGCGGTTCTGGGCGGGAAACTCGACGGCGACCTCGGGGCCGAGCTGTGCGGGCTGATCACCCCCCGTGAGGTTGCCGCCTTGCGGTCCAGAGTCGTTGGCCTGCTGCGCAATCCGGTGATGCCGACACCCGACCGGCGACGGCCGATCCCATGGCCGGCATTCTGACGTGATCTACTTGCCGGGTGACTCTCACCGACGCAGCACTGGCCGCCGCGGTGGCCGAAGAGGCCGGTGAGCTGCTGCTGGCGACGCGCGAGCAGTTCGGGTCCGGAGCGTTCTACGACCCGTACGACCTCGGCGACGCCGGGGACATGCGCGCCAACACGCTCATCCTGGACCGGCTGCACGAGGCCCGTCCGCACGATGCGGTGCTGTCCGAGGAGGCTGTCGACGACGTGTCGCGCGTCGACGCCGACCGGGTGTGGATCGTCGATCCCGTCGACGGCACCTATGAGTACTCGATGCCCGGCCGCACCGACTGGGCGGTGCACATCGCGTTGTGGCAACGCTCGTCGGCGCACGGCACGCCCACCATCACCGACGCCGCCGTCGCGTTGCCCGCCCGCGGCGAGGTCTACCGCACCGACACGGTCAGCCCGCCGCCGCCGCGCCGCGAGGGCCCCATCCGTGTCACCGCCAGCTCCAACCGCCCGCCCGCGGTGCTGTGGCGGCTGCGCGAACACCTCGACATCGAGTTGGTCCGGATCGGCTCGGCCGGTGCCAAGGCGATGGCGGTGGTGCGCGGCGACGTCGACGCCTACCTGCACGCCGGTGGTCAGTGGGAGTGGGATTCGGCCGCGCCCGCCGGTGTGCTGTGGGCCGCCGGGATGCACGCCTCCCGCATCGACGGTTCACCGCTGATCTACAACCGACGCGATCCCTACCTCCCGGATCTGTTGATGTGCCGACCCGAGTTGGCCCGGGTCCTGCTGGAGGGGATCTGGTCGGCCAACCGGGAATGAAACAGCCGTCGGAATTGTCGGTTTCGACGATGTCTAGAGTCGAGGCTATGCAATCGTGGTCCGCGCCGAACGTGCCGGCGCTGCCTGGGCGAGGGCCGCAGTTGCGGCTCTACGACAGCGCGGATCGTCAGGTGCGGCCGGTGGCGTCCGGCGCCACCGCGACGATGTACGTGTGCGGGATCACCCCGTATGACGCCACCCATCTCGGGCACGCCGCCACCTACCTGACGTTCGACCTGGTGCACCGGCTGTGGCTCGACGGCGGCCACGACGTGCACTACGTGCAGAACATCACCGACGTCGACGACCCGCTGTTCGAACGGGCGCAGCGCGACGGCATCGGCTGGCGCGAACTCGGGGACCGCGAGACCGAGCTGTTCCGACAGGACATGGCGGCCCTGCGGGTGCTGCCACCGCGCGACTACGTCGCCGCCACCGAGGCCATCGCCGAGGTCATCGAACTGGTGGAGAAGATGCTGGCCTCCGGCGCGGCATACGTGGTCGACGACGCGCAGTACCCGGACGTGTACTTCCGCGCCGACGCCACCGTGCAGTTCGGTTATGAATCCGGCTACGACCGCGCCACCATGCTGGCCCTGTTCGGCGAACGCGGCGGCGACCCGGACCGGCCCGGCAAAAGCGATCCGCTGGATGCGCTGCTGTGGCGTGCCGAGCGTCCCGGCGAACCCAGTTGGCCCTCGCCGTTCGGTCCCGGGCGGCCGGGCTGGCACGTCGAGTGCGCGGCGATCGCGCTCAGCCGCATCGGGACCGGCCTGGACATCCAGGGCGGAGGCAGCGACCTGATCTTCCCGCACCACGAGTTCTCCGCCGCGCACGCTGAATGCGTCTCGGGGGAGCGGCGTTTCGCCCGGCACTACGTCCACTCCGGCATGATCGGCTGGGAGGGCCACAAGATGTCGAAGAGCCGCGGCAATCTGGTGCTGGTGTCCCAGCTGCGCCGCGACGGAGTCGACCCGGCCGCCGTCCGGCTCGGGCTGTTCGCCGGCCACTACCGCGAGGACCGCTTCTGGAGCGCCGACGTGCTCGACGAGGCCCTGGCGCGGCTGCACCGGTGGCGCAGTGCGACGGCCCTGGACGGCGCGCCCGACGCCGCCGACGTGGTGGCTCGCGTGCGCCGCTACCTGGCCGACGACCTCGACACCCCGAAAGCTCTTGCGGCGCTGGATGGTTGGGCCACCGATGCGTTGTCTTACGGCGGCCACGACGAGACCGCGGGCCAGACGGTGGCCACCGCGGTCGACGCGCTCCTCGGCGTTCAGCTGTAAACCCGCGGTCAGGGAGTAGGTTTCGGCCATGACATCGGTGGCCGGAAAAACTGCGTTCATCACCGGAGGGGCGCGCGGCGTCGGCGCCGAGGTCGCGCGGCGCCTGCACGCCAGAGGTGCCCGCCTCGTGCTCACCGATCTGGACGAGGCGCCGCTGACCGCACTGCGCGAGGCTCTGGGCACCGACCGGGTGCACACCGTGGTCGCCGACGTCCGTGACCTCTCGGCCATGGAGAGCGCCGCCGCGAGTGCCGTGGAGCAGTTCGGCGGTATCGACATCGTGATGGCCAACGCCGGCATCGCCTCCTACGGCTCGGTGCTACAGGTCGACCCCAAAGCCTTCCGCACGCTGATGGAGGTCAACGTCACCGGCGTGTTCCACACGGTGCGCGCCACTCTGCCGTCGGTGCTGGAGCGGCGCGGCTACGTGCTGATCGTGTCGTCGCTGGCCGCGTACGCGGCCGCACCGGGCCTGGCGCCCTACAACGCGTCCAAGGCCGCCGTCGAGCAGTTCGCCAACGCGCTGCGCCTGGAGGTCGGGTTCCGCGGCGTCGCCGTCGGGTCGGCGCACATGTCCTGGATCGACACCCCGCTCGTCAACGACACCAAGGCCGACCTGTCGACGTTCACCGAGATGCTCAGCCGGCTGCCGTTCCCGCTGAACAGAACCACCTCCGTCGAGGCGTGCGGGGAGGCCTTCGTGGCCGGCATCGAACAGCGCAGGCGCCAGATCAACTGTCCGGGCTGGGTCGGGCTGCTGCGCTGGCTCAAACCCCTGCTCTCCACGCGCCTCGGCGAACAGCAGGTGCTCAAGTTCATCCCCGACCTGCTGCCCCGGATGGACGCCGAGGTCGCCGCGCTGGGCCGGTCGTTGGGCGCCCGCACCCAGGAACTGGAGGACCGTTGATGCTGTCACTGCGCCGCCCGACCGCCGCCGCGGCGGCCTTGCTGCTGCTCGCGGCATGCGGCACCGACACGTCCACACCCGAGGACACCTCGACGTCGCCGGCGCCGGAGCCCGCCGCGCAGGTCAGCCCCGCCGAGGCGCGGGCGATCGCCAAACAGGCCTATGTCTACGGCTTCCCGATGGTCGACAACTATCGGGTGCAGTATTCGTACTTCGTCGACCGACAGGACCCGGAGTACAAGGGCGGCTGGAATGAGGTGCACAGCACCGCGCGGGTCTATACGCCCGACGACACGGCGATCCAGACGCCGAACTCTGACACCCCGTACTCGTTCGTCGGGGCGGACCTGCGGACCGAGCCGCTGGTACTGACCGTGCCGCCGATCCAGCAGGACCGCTACTACTCCCTTCAGTTCGTCGACGGCTACACCTACAACTTCGCCTACACGGGCAGCCGCACCACCGGAAACGGCGGCGGACGGTATCTGCTGGCCGGACCCGGGTGGCAGGGCGAGAAACCCGAGGGCATCGACGAGGTCATCCGCTCGGACACCGAGTTGGCCTTCGTGCTCTACCGCACCCAGCTGTTTGGACCGTCGGACATCGAGGAGGTCCGCAAGATCCAGGCGGGCTACCAGGTCGCCCCGCTGTCGGTGTACCTCAACCAGCCCTCGCCGGAGCCGGCACCGGCGATCGACTTCGTCCCGCCGCTCCCGCCGGAACAGCAGCGCACGTCGCCGCAGTTCTTCGAGATCTTGAACTTCGCACTGCGGTACGCGCCGGTGCTGCCCGGCGAGGAGGGGCTGCGGGACCGCTTCGCGCGGATCGGGGTGGGCCCGGACGGCGATTTCGACGCCGACACCTTGAGCCCCGAGATGCGCACCGCGATCGAGGGCGGCATGGCCGAGGCCTGGACCGAGTTCGACACGTTCAAGAAGACCAAGGTCGACACCGGCGAGGTCGGTTCGGCGCAGTTCTTCGGTACGCGGGAGGACCTCAAGGGCAACTATCTGTACCGGATGGCCGGCGCCGTCCTCGGCATCTACGGCAACACCGCCGCCGAGGCCATCTATCCGGGCGCGTTCAACGACTCCACCGGTCAGCCCCTGTCGGGCGCGAACGACTACGTGTTCCGGTTCCCGTCCGGCCAACTGCCCCCGGTGAACTCGTTCTGGTCGCTGACCATGTACGAACTGCCGGCCAGCCGGCTCGTGCCCAACCCGATGAACCGCTACCTGATCAATTCGGAGATGCTGCCCAGCCTGGTGCCCGACAGCGACGGCGGATACACGTTCTACATCCAGAACGAATCACCGGGCATCGAGAAGGAAGCCAACTGGCTGCCCGCCCCGAAAGGGCCGTTCGCGCTGGTGCTGCGCCTGTACTGGCCCAAGCCCGACGCGCTCAACGGCACCTGGAAGTCGCCTCAGCCCGAGCGCATCTAACGCAGGCTCCTCTTCCTGCCGGGCGCGTCAGCCGCGGAAGCCGGGACCGCGGCGGCGCAGGTAGCGCTCGAACTCCGCGGCCAGCGCGTCGCCGTCGATCTTGCCCAGCGCCTCGTTCATGTCGACCTCGGCGTCGCCGCGTTCCTCCAGCGACTGCACGTACTCGGCGATCTCGTCGTCCTCCGAGGTCATCTCGGTGACCGCCTGCTCCCATTCCTCGGCCTGAGCGGGCAGGTCGTCCAGCGGCACCTCGATGTCGAGGACATCCTCGACCCGGCGCAGCAGCGCCACCGTGGCCTTCGGATTCGGCGGCTGCGAGACGTAGTGCGGAACCGCGGCCCAGAACGTCACCGCGGGGATACCGGCCTGCACACACGCGTCCTGAAACACCCCGGCGATCCCCGTCGGCCCTTCGTAGCGGGTCTCCTCCAGACCGAACGTCTTGGCCGAGTCCGCCGAATACGCCGCGCCGGACACCGGAACCGGGCGGGTGTGGGGCGTGTCGGCCAGCAGGGCGCCCAGGATGACAACGGTATGCACGTTGAGCTTCTCGGCGATCGTCAGCAACTCCGCGCAGAAGGTGCGCCAGCGCATGTTCGGTTCGACGCCGTGCATCAGCACGATGTCGCGGTCGCTGCCGGGAGGGCGGCAGTGTGAGATCCGCATCGACGGCCACACCAGCTCGCGGGTGACGCCGTCTATCTGGCGAATCACCGGCCGGTTGACCTGGTAGTCGTAGTACGACTCGTCGTCGATCTCGACGATGGTCTCGGCTTCCCAGATCGCGTCCAGGTGCTCCAGCGCATCGCTGGCCGCGTCGCCGGCGTCATTCCAGCCCTCGAACGCCGCGACGACGATCGTGTCGCGCAGGTCGGGCAGGTCGGATCGCTTCGGACCGCCGAAATCCGAGGGTGTCACCAGGCCAGCGTAAGCCTTGCGTGCCCTCGATGACGGGCATCGACCCGCGCTGGGAGTTGTGTGCCCGACTACCCTGGCGGTGTGACTGGCGCAAACAACCGCGGGTACCGCACGGACCTGCGCGCCGTGTCGTCGACGGGGTTCGGAGTCGAAGCGAAATTCCGTCGGCGCCACCCGGTTAACCTTGGTTACGCGCTGCCGGTCAAGCGCATCGCGACCGCCACGCGGGTCGGGGTCGACCACAACGACGAGATGGGCGTCCAGACGTCGATCGGGTGACGTCGTAGACTTTCTGAGGTCGAGAGGCGTTGCAACGGTTATCTGGGGGGACCAGGTCCCCTTCGGTATCCGCCACGCTCGGCAGAGTCAAGGACGCCTTCCGCTACGGAAGGAACGCACGTGAACGCCTCTGAGCAGAGCATCTCCGGGTCGAACGCCTCCGTGCCGACTGCGCCCACGCCGAACATCCGGCCTGACTGCACCGACGAACTCACGGCCGCGCTGCGCCGGCGGATCATGGTCATCGACGGGGCGATGGGCACGGCCATCCAGCGGGACCGACCGGACGAGGCCGGCTATCGCGGCGAGCGCTTCAAGGACTGGCCGAGCGACCTGCAGGGCAACAACGACCTGCTCAATCTGACGCAGCCGCAGATCATCGAGGCGATCCACCGCGAGTACCTCGAAGCCGGTGCCGACATCCTGGAGACCAACACCTTCAATGCGAACGCGGTCTCGCTCGGCGACTACGGCATGGAGGAACTGAGCTACGAACTGAATTTCGCCGGCGCCGCGCTGGCCCGGGCGGCCTGTGACGAGTTCAGCACCCCGGACAAGCCGCGCTACGTCGCCGGGGCGCTGGGACCGACGACACGGACCGCGTCGATCTCGCCGGACGTCAACGACCCCGGTGCCCGCAACGTGTCCTACGACCAGCTGGTCGCCGCCTACCTGGAGGCAGCGAATGGCCTGGTCGACGGCGGCGCAGACCTGATCATCGTCGAGACGATCTTCGACACGCTCAACGCCAAGGCCGCGGTGTTCGCCATCGAGACGCTGTTCGAGGAGCGCGGACGCCGCTGGCCGGTGATCATCTCGGGCACCATCACCGACGCCTCCGGGCGGACGCTGTCCGGTCAGGTCACCGAAGCGTTCTGGAACTCGATCAGGCACGCGCATCCGCTCGCGGTCGGGCTCAACTGCGCGCTGGGCGCGCCGGAGATGAGGCCGTACATCGCCGAGATGTCGCGGATCGCGGACACCTTCGTCTCCTGCTACCCGAACGCCGGCCTGCCCAACGCGTTCGCCGAGTACGACGAGACCCCCGAGCGCCAGGCCGGCTACGTCGCCGACTTCGCCGAGGCCGGCTTCGTCAACCTGGTCGGCGGCTGCTGCGGGACGACGCCGGCGCACATCGCCGCGATCGCCAAGGTGGTCGACGGCAAGGCGCCCCGCGAACTGCCGCAGATCCCGGTGGCCACCCGGCTGTCCGGTCTGGAACCGCTCAACATCACCGACGACTCCCTGTTCGTCAACATCGGTGAGCGGACCAACATCACCGGTTCGGCCCGATTCCGCAACCTGATCAAGGCGCAGGACTACGACACCGCGCTCTCGGTGGCCCTGCAGCAGGTGGAGGCCGGTGCGCAGGTCATCGACATCAACATGGATGAGGGCATGATCGACGGCGTCGCCGCGATGGACCGGTTCACCAAGTTGATCGCGGCCGAGCCGGACATCAGCCGCGTCCCGGTGATGATCGACTCCTCCAAGTGGGAGGTCATCGAGGCCGGACTGAAGAACGTGCAGGGCAAGCCGATCGTGAACTCGATCTCCATGAAGGAGGGCGAGGAGAAGTTCATCCGCGAGGCCCGGCTGTGCCGCAAGTACGGCGCCGCCGTGGTGGTGATGGCCTTCGACGAGCAGGGCCAGGCCGACAACCTGGAGCGGCGCGTCCAGATCTGCGGGCGTGCCTACCGGATCCTGACCGAGGAGGTCGGTTTCCCGCCCGAGGACATCATCTTCGACCCGAACTGCTTCGCGCTGGCCACCGGTATCGAGGAGCACGCCACGTACGGGATCGACTTCATCGAGGCGTGCGCATGGATCAAGGCGAATCTGCCCGGGGTGCACATCTCCGGCGGTATCTCGAACGTGTCGTTCTCGTTCCGGGGTAACAACCCGGTCCGCGAGGCGATCCACGCGGTGTTCCTGTTCCACGCCATCAAGGCGGGCCTGGACATGGGCATCGTCAACGCCGGTGCGCTGGTGCCGTATGACTCGATCGACCCGGAACTTCGCGAGCGCATCGAAGACGTCGTGCTCAACCGTCGCGAGGACGCGGCCGAGCGCCTGCTGGACATCGCCGAGCGGTTCAACAAGTCCGACAAGGGGGAGGACCCGCAGGCTGCCGAGTGGCGATCCTTGCCGGTCCGGGAGCGGATCACGCACGCCCTGGTCAAGGGCATCGACGCGCACGTCGACGACGACACCGAGGAGCTGCGGGCCGAGATCGCCGCCGCCGGGGGACGGCCGATCGAGGTGATCGAGGGCCCGCTGATGGATGGCATGAACGTCGTCGGTGACCTGTTCGGCTCCGGCAAGATGTTCCTGCCCCAGGTGGTGAAGTCCGCGCGCGTGATGAAGAAGGCCGTCGCGTACCTGCTGCCGTTCATCGAGGCCGAGAAGGAAGCCAACGGCGGGGCGAGCGAAGCGACACGCAATGGTCGAGCCGCGAAGGACACCAACGGCACGATCGTGATGGCGACCGTCAAGGGTGACGTCCACGACATCGGCAAGAACATCGTCGGGGTAGTCCTGCAGTGCAACAACTTCGAAGTGATCGACCTCGGTGTGATGGTGCCCGCGAGCAAGATTCTGGACGCGGCCAGGGAACATGACGCCGACATCATCGGGCTGTCCGGGCTGATCACGCCGTCGCTGGACGAGATGGTCAACTTCGCCGTCGAGATGGAACGCGCGGGGCTGGAGATCCCGCTGCTGATCGGTGGCGCGACCACCTCGCGCGCCCACACTGCCGTGAAGGTGGCGCCGCGCCGCAGCGGTCCGGTGGTCTGGGTCAAGGACGCCTCCCGGTCGGTGCCCGTCGCGGCCGCGCTTCTGGACGACAAGCAGCGACCGGCCCTACTGGAGGCCACCGAGAAGGATTACGCGTCCCTGCGCGAACGGCACGCCCAGAAGAACGAGCGGCCGATGGTGACGTTGGAGAAGGCGCGCGCGAACCGGACGCCGATCGAGTGGGACGGCTACACACCGCCGGTGCCCGCCCAGGGAATCGGGGTGCGCGAGTTCGGCGACTACGACCTCGCCGAACTGCGCGAGTACATCGACTGGCAGCCGTTCTTCAACGCCTGGGAGATGAAGGGCCGCTTCCCCGACATCCTGAACAATCCGGCGTCGGGGGAGGCCGCCCGCAAGTTGTACGACGACGCCCAGGAGATGCTCGACACCCTGATCAAGGAGAAGTGGCTGACAGCCAACGCGGTGATCGGGTTCTTCCCGGCCAACGCCGTCGGTGACGATATCGAGGTGTACACCGACGACACCCGCGCCGAGGTGCTGACCACGTTGCACAATCTGCGTCAGCAGGGTGAGCACCGCGAAGGTATCCCCAACCGGTCACAGAGCGACTTCATCGCGCCGAAAGACACCGGTCTGGCCGACTACATCGGCGCGTTCGCCGTCACCGCGGGGCTCGGCAGCGGTGAGAAGATCGCCGAATTCAAGGCGGCCAACGACGATTACAGCGCGATCCTGCTGGAATCGCTCGCCGACCGGCTGGCCGAGGCGTTCGCCGAACGGATGCACCAGAGGGTCCGCACGGAGTTCTGGGGCTATCAGCCCGACGAGCGGCTGGACAACGACGCGCTCATCGCGGAGAAGTACGTGGGGATCCGCCCCGCGCCGGGCTACCCGTCGTGCCCGGAGCACACCGAGAAGGTGACGCTCTTCAGGTTGATGGACGTCAAGGAGCGCACCGGCATCGAGCTGACCGAGTCGATGGCGATGTGGCCCGGTGCCGCGGTCAGCGGCTGGTACTTCTCGCATCCCCAGTCGCAGTACTTCGTGGTTGGCCGGCTGGCCCAGGATCAGGTCGCCGACTACGCGAGGCGCAAGGGCTGGACCCTGCAGGAAGCCGAACGCTGGCTCGCGCCTAATCTCGGCTACAATCCGGAGGACTGAGCCGCCAAAAGTGCAGGAGCGCAAAGCGTTTCAGGAACGCTACGCGTCTTTTCCGGAGGCCGGCCGCGTGCGCAGTGCTGGAGCTCCCCGGCGGGTCCGCGTATCCGGCGGTTGGCGTCACCTCCCCTGCACATGCCAGAATGGTCGGCGTGCGAGCGGTGTTGTGGGACATGGACGGAACCCTCGTGGATTCCGAAAAGCTGTGGGATGTCTCACTTTCGGCGCTCTATGAGAGCTACGGCGGGGTGCTGAGCCGTGAGACCAGGACCGCGCTGGTGGGCGCGTCGGCGGAGGAGACGATGCAGACCGCCTACGCCGAACTGGGCCTGGATCCCGACCCGGTGGCGATGACCGAGTCGATCCGCTGGTTGCACGACCACACCGCCGACCTGTTCGACGACGGCCTGCCGTGGTGTCCCGGCGCCCGGGAGATGCTGGAAGCGCTGGCCGCCGAACGCATGCCGACGGCGCTGGTGACCAATACCGCGCGCCAGCTCGCCGAGCGCGCGCTCGACAGCATCGGCAGGCACTACTTCTCGGTCACGGTGTGCGGCGACGAAGTGCCGAGCGGCAAGCCGGCGCCCGACCCGTATCTGCGCGCCGCCGATCTGCTGGGTTTGCCGCCGTCGGAGTGCCTGGCCGTGGAGGACTCGGTGACCGGTGCCGCCGCCGCCGAACGCGCGGGGTGCGCGGTGCTCATCGTGCCCAACGAGGTGCCGGTCCCCGGCGGGTTGCGCCGCCGGCACGTCGACTCACTGGCCGCCCTCGACGTGGCCGGACTGCGCCGGATCTATCACGAGATCGACGCAGAACTGCCTGACCGAACCGCCTGAGCGCGACCCCGCAGGCGTAGTCCCGCGTACTTCCGGGAACACCCACCGCTGGAAGTCTCGAGTGATTAAATGTGATTCTCATCACGCGTCGTTGCGGGAAAGGTCGTCGCATGGCCGGTCACGGTGGTCCAGTCGGGGAGAGCCCGGAGATCTATGAGAAAGGCCAGGACTTCTCGTCCGGCAAGACCGCGATCCGGATCGCGTCGGTGGCCGCGCTCGGCGGTCTGCTGTTCGGCTACGACAGCGCGGTCATCAACGGTGCGGTGGACTCCATCCAGGAGGACTTCGGCATCGGCAACGCCGAACTGGGCTTCGCGGTCGCCTCGGCGTTGCTGGGTGCCGCCGCCGGCGCGATGACCGCCGGACGTATCGCCGACCGCATCGGCCGCATCGCGGTGATGAAGATCGCCGCCGTGCTGTTCCTGGTCAGCGCCTTCGGCACCGGCTTCGCCCACGAGGTGTGGACCGTGGTGCTGTTCCGCATCGTCGGCGGTATCGGCGTCGGGGTGGCATCGGTGATCGCGCCGGCCTACATCGCCGAGACCTCCCCACCCGGGATTCGCGGTCGGCTCGGATCGCTGCAACAGCTGGCCATAGTGACAGGCATCTTCGCGTCGTTCGCGGTCAACTGGATCCTGCAATGGCTGGCCGGCGGCCCGAACGAGCCGCTGTGGTTCGGGTTGGACGCCTGGCGCTGGATGTTCCTGGCCATGGCGGTCCCGGCCGTGGTGTACGGAGCGCTGGCCTTCACGATCCCGGAATCGCCGCGGTATCTCGTTGCCTCCCACAGAATTCCGGAAGCGCGCCGGGTTCTGACAAGGTTGCTGGGGCAGAAGAACCTGGACATCACCATCGTCCGGATCCGCGAGACGCTGGAACGTGAGGACAAGCCGTCCTGGCGCGACCTGCGCAAGCCGACGGGAGGCTTGTACGGCGTCGTGTGGGTCGGCCTCGGCCTGTCGATCTTCCAGCAGTTCGTCGGCATCAATGTGATCTTCTACTACAGCAACGTGCTGTGGCAGGCGGTGGGCTTCAGCGCCGACGAGTCGGCGATCTACACCGTGATCACCTCGGTGATCAACGTGCTCACCACGTTGATCGCGATCGCCTTGATCGACAAGATCGGGCGCAAGCCGCTGCTGCTCATCGGCTCGTCGGGCATGGCCGTCACGCTGATCACGATGGCGGTGATCTTCGGCAACGCGACGGTCAACCCGGACGGCACCCCGAGCCTGCCCGGCGCCTCCGGGGTCATCGCGCTGATCGCGGCGAATCTGTTCGTCGTCGCGTTCGGCATGTCGTGGGGCCCGGTGGTCTGGGTGCTGCTCGGGGAGATGTTCCCCAACCGGATCCGCGCCGCGGCGCTCGGCCTGGCCGCCGCGGGCCAGTGGGCGGCGAACTGGCTGATCACCGTCACCTTCCCCGCCCTGCGCGACCACCTCGGTCTGGCGTACGGCTTCTACGGTCTGTGCGCGGTGCTGTCCGGTGTGTTCGTGTGGCGGTGGGTGATGGAGACCAAGGGCGTCTCACTGGAGGACATGCACGGCGAGATCCTGCGCGAGAACAAGACCGCGGCCGGCTGAGCCGGCGATCGAGCCGGGCCGGCTGAGCCGGCGATCGAGCCGGGCCGGCTGAGCCGGCGATCGAGCCGGGCCGGCTGAGCCCGGCCGATCGCGGCTACGCGGCCCCGACGTGACACAATCGCCAAACGTGAAGACCTTCGATGCGCTGTTCGCCGAACTGAGCGAACGAGCACGCACCCGTCCGGCAGGCAGCGGAACCGTCGCCGCACTCGACGGCGGCGTGCACGGCATCGGCAAAAAGATTCTCGAAGAGGCCGGCGAGGTGTGGCTGGCCGCCGAACACGAGAGCGACGATGCGCTTGCCGAGGAGATCAGCCAGTTGCTCTATTGGACGCAGGTGCTGATGCTCTCCCGCGGGCTCACTCTCGACGACGTGTACGGGAAGTTGTGACATGCTGCGCGTCGCCGTCCCCAACAAGGGCACCCTCAGCGAGCCCGCGGCCGAGATCCTCGCCGAGGCCGGATACCGCCGCCGCACCGACACCAAGGACTTGACCGTCGTCGACCCGGTGAACCAGGTGGAGTTCTTCTTCCTGCGCCCCAAAGACATCGCGATCTATGTCGGCTCGGGCCAGCTCGACTTCGGCATCACCGGCCGCGACCTGGCGCGCGAATCCGATGCCCCGGTGCGCGAGCGGCTGGCGCTGGGCTTCGGCGCGTCGACCTTCCGCTACGCCGCGCCCGCCGACCGGCGCTGGCGGGTGGAGGATCTGCAGGGCAAGCGGATCGCCACGGCGTTCCCGAACCTGGTGCGAAAAGATCTGGCGGGCAAGGGGATCGAAGCGACCGTGATCCGGCTTGACGGGGCTGTGGAGATCTCGGTGCAGCTCGGTGTCGCCGACGCGATCGCCGACGTGGTCGGGTCCGGCCGCACGCTGGGCCTGCACAACCTGGCGGCGTTCGGGGAGCCGCTGTGTGATTCCGAAGCGGTGCTGATCGAGCGCGACGGCGCCGAGGAGAACGCTTCCGCACGTGACCAATTGGCGGGCCGCGTGCAGGGCGTGGTGTTCGGCCAGCAGTATCTGATGCTGGACTACGATTGCCCGCGTTCGGTGCTGGAGCGGGCCACGGAGGTCACCCCCGGACTCGAATCGCCGACCATCGCGCCGCTGGCCGACCCGGACTGGGTCGCGGTGCGCGCCCTGGTGCCCCGCCGTGACGTCAACGCGATCATGGACGAATTGGCCGCGATCGGTGCCAAAGCCATTCTGGCTTCGGACATCCGCTTCTGCCGCTTCTGATCGTCACCGCTCATCGCGCCGTCTGCCGTGTTAGCGTCCGGGTGTCCACCCGGCGTGCGGAGGTCCGATGACGCAGGTTCTCGTTCTCGTGCTGGCCCTGTTGATCGGCGTCGTCGCCGGATCCCGTGCGCTGACGGCCCCCGCGGTCGTCGCGTGGGGCGCGATGTTCGGCTGGATCGACGTCGCGGACAAGTGGTCGGAATGGATGGCGCACCCCGTGACCGTCACCGTGCTGACCATCTTCGCGCTCGGTGAGCTCGTCACCGACCAACTGCCGAGCACCCCGAGCCGCAAGGTGCCCGTGCAGTTCATCGCCCGCCTGCTCACCGGCGGGTTCTCCGGTGCGGTCATCGGCAGCGCGTTCTTCCACACGTTCAGCGCCACCGGCGCGGGGATCGTCGGCGCCGTCCTCGGCACTCTCGCCGGCGCGGCGCTGCGCAGCAGGCTGGCCGGGGCCAAGGGCGGCAACGACCGGCCCGGCGCGTTCACCGAGGACGTCCTCGCGGTCGGCGGTGGGCTCCTGGTCGCGTTCCTGGTGAGCCTGGTCTAGGGGCAATGGTGAGCCAGCAGCGCCATTTCGACGCGATCATCGTCGGCGCCGGGCAGGCCGGCCCGCCGCTGGCCGGCCGGCTCACCGCTGCCGGGCAAACCGTCGCGGTGATCGAACGCAAGCTCGTCGGCGGCACCTGTGTGAACTACGGCTGCATCCCGACCAAGACCCTCGTGGCGAGCGCCCACGTGGCGCATCTGGCCCGGCGCGGCAACGACTTCGGGATCCGCACCGCATCCGTGACCGTAGACATGGCCGCGGTCAAGGCCCGCAAGGACCGCATCAGCGTCGGGGACCGTGAGAGCGTCGAATCCTGGCTCGAAGGCATGACGGGTTGCACGCTGATACGTGGGCACGCCCGCTTCGAGGGGCCGCGCACGCTGCGGGTCGGCGACGAACTTCTGGAGGCGGACCGGATTTTCCTCAACGTCGGTTGCCGCGCCGTCGTCCCGGACATGCCGGGCCTGGCCGACATCGACTACCTCACCAACGTCGGGATCCTCGACCTCGACGTCGTTCCCGAGCACCTGGTGATCATCGGCGGCAGCTACATCGCGCTGGAGTTCGCCCAGATGTACCGTCGGTTCGGCGCGGCGGTCACCGTCGTCGAGCGGGGTCCGCGCCTGAGCGCGCGTGAGGACGAAGACGTGTCCGCGGCGATCAGGGAGATCCTCGAGGCCGAGGGCATCGACGTCGTCGTCGGGGCCGACGCGATCAGCTTCGCCAAGCAGGCGGACGGGTTCACCGTCACGCCCAGAGCAGGAGCGGCACCGATCCCGGGCAGCCATCTGTTGTTGGCGGTGGGCCGTCGGCCCAATACCCACGACCTCGGCCTGGAGGCGGCGGGCGTGCAGACCGACCACCGCGGCTACATCGTGGTCGACGACCAGCTGCGCACCACCGCCGACAACATCTGGGCGCTGGGCGACTGCAACGGCCGTGGCGCCTTCACCCACACCTCCTACAACGACTTCGAGATCGTCGCGGCCAACCTGCTCGACGGTGATCCGCGCCGCGTCAGCGACCGCGTCACCACGTACGCGCTCTACATCGACCCGCCGCTGGGCCGGGCCGGGATGACCGTCGACGAGGTTCGCAGATCGGGCCGAAGCGCGTTGGTCGGCGAGCGACCCATGACCCGGGTCGGGCGGGCCGTGGAGAAAGGCGAGACGCAGGGGTTCATGAGAGTGGTGGTCGACGCCGACACCGAGGAGATCCTGGGCGCGTCGATCCTCGGCGTCGGCGGTGACGAGGTGGTGCATTCGATCCTCGACGTGATGAGCGCGAAACTGCCGTACACCGCGATCTCACGCACCATGCACATCCACCCGACGGTCAGCGAGCTGATCCCGACCCTCCTGCAGGAGCTGAAGCCACTGAGCTAGTGTCCTGAGTCATTAATTGCGATCTAGTTGTTAGACTGGGTTGTGCCGACACCTCATGCCGCGAAGATTGTCTTGACCACTGACGAGCGGGCCGAGTTGGAGGGGTGGGCGCGGCGACGATCC
>NZ_JBTBFV010000046.1:0-43854 GCF_054786995.1 Mycobacterium sp. ZZG | reverse complement strand
GGATCGTCGCCGCGCCCACCCCTCCAACTCGGCCCGCTCGTCAGTGGTCAAGACAATCTTCGCGGCATGAGGTGTCGGCACAACCCAGTCTAACAACTAGATCGCAATTAATGACTCAGGACACTAGATCGCCTGTGGGATACCAGCTGTCGGCGGTGAAGATCTCTTCACGGCTGCGGCGGCAGATACCGCGCATCACGTGAGGACCGCGGATGTGGATCATTCCGACCGCACCCGTCGGCGCCGGCTCACCGGAGTCGGTGTCGACGATGCGCACCTGCATGCCATCGAACGGTTTGCCGCAACTGCCCCAGGCGGTTTCGGGCATGTCGGTGTCGGCCGGGTATCCGCAGTACGGCCCGAACGACTCGGTCATCCCGAGCAACCTGGCCCGGGCTCCGGGCCGGGACCGCAACGGCGCCGGGAGCAACGCGTCGAGGCTGCCCGCCCGCAGCTCGGTCAGCTCGACCCCCGCCGCCGGCAGGTGCCGCGCCAATGCCTCGGCCTGGTCCGGCCAGCCGCGGAACAGCGTGACCCGCTCGTCTGCGATGAGGCGCAGGGTCGACTCGGGTTGTGGCACCGGCTCGGTGATCAGCGTCGCTCCCGCCGTCAGCGCGGACAGCAGCCCTGCGCCCAGACCGCCGATCCAGAAGAACGGCATCGGCAGGTACAGCCGGGTGTCGGCGTCGATGCAGCGTGCGACGAGACCGGCCCGAACCGCACCGATCGCGTTGCCGTGCGAGTGGCACACGCCCTTGGGCGCACCGCTGCTTCCGGAGGTGAACACGATGCTCATCGGGTCGGCAGGCCGCACACCCCGCGACATCGCCTCGGCGACCTCGGCGGCTGCCGGATGGCTGGGCAGCGCGAACACCTGCCCGGGCGTCCGCACCGTCCGCAGCGAGGGAGGGGCGTCCAGGTCGTCGAGATAGCGGTGGCCGCGGAACTCGCCGACGGCGATCAGATGCTGGACCGAGGCGGTGCGCAGCTGCGCCGACAGTTCCCGGCGGGTGAGCAAGGTGCTCAGCGGTACCACCACGGCCCCGATCCGCATCAGCGCCAACGCGATCCGCGCCCACGCCACACCGTTGGGCATCAACAGCCCGACCCGCGCACCCTTGCCGATGCCCGCTGCGACCATCGCTGCGCCGAACTCTCGGGTGAGCCTGTCGAGTTCGGCGTAGCTGATCCGCTCGGCGGGGTCGACGATCGCGTCCTTGGCGCCGTGGCGCGTGGCGTGCGCGCGCAGCAGTGCGTCGATCGTGTCAGTCATCGAAAAGTCCTCGCAGGGCGGCGAGATCCGCCTTGCCACTGGACAGCGTCGGGATTTCGGCGTGCCGCACCGCGATGACCCGCAGGGGGATCTTGTATGCCGACAGCTCGGGGCGCAGTGCGCGCTGAAGGCTGGGCAGGTCGACCGGGGCGCCGCTGCCGGTCGCGATCACGGCGGCGACGAGTTGACCACGTTCGACATCGGGTAGTACGACGACATGGACGGCGGCATCCGGATCAGGGATCACCGCGGTGATCGCCTTCTCCACCTCGGCGGGAGCTACGTTTGCGCCCGCGGTCTTGATCATCGCGCCGGCCCGCCCGACGAAGTAGTACACGCCGTCGCTGTCGCGCCGCACCAGATCCCCGGTGTCGAACCAGCCGTCGCCGTCGAAACAGTCCTCGCGGGCACGGCCCCAATAGCCCTGCATCAGGAACGGCCCTCGCAGCAGAAGGATCCCGAGAGCGTTCACCTCGACGTCAGCGCGGGTGTCGGGGTCGACGATCCGCGCCTCGAACCCGGGAGCCAGGAACCCGAACGAGCCGCGGCGTGACTCCGGCTGATCGGACTCGTCGCCGCTGAGAAGCACGACGCTGCCCGCCTCGGTCATCCCGAGCATGTTGTGCCGCAGTTCGGGGTCGGCCGGTCGCGCGTCGACGGCCATGATGGGGTAGAGATTGCCGCGCCGCATGGAGGACAGGTCGCGGTGCGCGAAGCTGGGATGGCGTGGCAGGTGCGCGATGCCGGCGACGAATCCGTTGGTGAGGGTGGGCTTCTCGGACTCGAGCAGGTCGAGGGTGTCGGCCGCGTCGGTGGCATTGGAGCAGATCAGCGTGGCACCGGCCACCAGGACGGCCAGCAGGCCGAACGCGAATCCTCCGATCCAGAAGAACGGCGAGTTGCAGAACAGGCGATCGTCGGCGGTCAGTCCGCGGATCTCGTTGAGACTGCGTTGATGTGCCAGCAGCGCCGCGTGGGTGTGCACGACGCCCTTGGGATCACTGGTCGACCCCGACGTGTAGATGATCGCCATCGGGTCGCAGCCCTCGACGTCGTCCTCCAGGGCACGCAGCGATGCTTCGTCGATGGATCCGGCATGTGCGACATCGTCTTCGGTGTCGAACAGCACGTGCCGCAGCACCGGTGCGGTGGCGGTGAAGACAGATCCGGTTGTCAGCGGTGCGCCGACGGCGTCGGTCAGCGTCTGCACGTAGTCGCGGGAGCGAAAGCTGCGCGCGGCCAGCAGCACCGAGACGTCGCTGTGCACCAACTGCCTGTGCATCTCCGGCACGGTGCCGAACGTGGAGAACGGAACCGCGACGGCTCCGATGCGGGTGGCCGCCAGCATCGCGACGACGAAGTCGGCGCCGTTGGGGTACAGCAGGCCGACGTGCGTGCCTTTTCCGACGCCGAGTGCGACCAGCTTCCGAGCCAGCACGGCCGAGCGTTCAACGGCCTGGCCGTGACTCAGGCGGGTGCGATCGCAGATCAGCAAGGGCTTGTCCGGCGGCGTCCGCTGCCGGCGCAGCACTTCGGCGACGGTCACCGGGACAGCGGTCACGACGGCGCGAAGTGGGAGCGCACGGCGACCAGGTCGGGTTTTCCCGACGGGGTGCGCGGAATGGCGTCGGTGATCTCCAGCTCGCTCGGGATCTCATAGCGCGCCAGCCGGGTCTGCAGGTAAGCCAGCAGCTCGTCCGGTGCTGCGTGGATACCGGGGCGCAACTCGACCAGCGCGACGGGGGTTTCGCCGAGCCGTGGATCCGACCGCCCGACCACCGAGGCGCCGGCCACCGCGGGATGTCCTTCGAGCGCGCTCTTGACGTCGTCGGGCATCACCTTGAACCCGCCCCGAATGATCGCCTGGTCGGCGCGCCCGAGGATCCACACGAATCCGTCTTCGTCGATGCGGGCCAGGTCGGTGGTCTGCATCCAGTCACGGCTGCCGGCCATCTGGGCCGGAATGACTTCCAGCAGACCCTGCTGCCCGGGCGGCACAGGCGCGCCGCTGTCGTCGACGACGCGCAGCTGTGCGCCCGGATTGGCCCTACCGACGCTGCCACGTTTGTCTCGCCAGAATCTCTGGTGGTCCGTCAGCGTCCAGCCGGCCACACCGCCGCCGAATTCCGTTGCCGCGTAGGAGGTCAGCACCGGGATGCCGAACTTCTCGGTGAACGCGTCGGCATCATCGGCGGATAGTGGGGCGGTCCCCGACGTCACGACACGGATGCCGTCCAGATCCTCGCGGGTCAGATCGGAGTGCAGCACCATCCTCAGTGCCGCCGGTACCAGCGACACGGCGCGGGGGCGGTGCTCACGCACGGCGTCGGCCCACTGCTTGAGGTCGAACTTCGGCAACAGCACGAACGGTCGTGCCTCGGCCAGGCACAGCAGCACCCGATACACCCCGCCGACGTGCACCAGCGGCGAGTTCACGATCGCCACGCTGCGCCGTAGCTCGGTCGGTGCCGCCGCGTCGGAATCGGCGCCCAACACGCTGCGGGCCAGCATGTCGTAGGTGAGATCGACCCGCTTGGGTGGGCCGGTGGTGCCGCTGGTCAGCATCCACACCGCCACTCCCGGGCGGCCCGCGTCGTCGGAGGCGCTGCCGAGGCGCAGCTTCGGCGGCTCATCGAGTCCGTCGATGGTCACCGTGGTCGCCGTCGTGTCCGGCGCCGAGGTCGCGAGGTCTTGGGAGGAACCGATGATGATCGGCAGCCGCAGCGCCTGGATGTCCGACCGGGTGCGGTCGTCCCCGCGGGCCGGATTGATGACGACGACGGTGCCGCCGCCGGAGAGTACACCCAGAAGTGCCGCCACGTGGGCGGGACTGTTACGCAGCATGATCCCCGCACGAGCGGTGCCGACGAGGTCACCGATGCGGTGCGCCACGGTCCCGACCTGCTCCCAGGTGGTCCACCGGCCGTCGAACTGGATCGCCTGTCCCGCCGGGTCCAGAGCCAGGACATCGTCGATTCGTTGCGAAAGCCGATGCCGCATCAGCGGATCCGCGGCGGGGTCTTGGGGACGGGGCGCTCGGCCAGCTCTGCCTGGGCGATCGGGTTGCCGAGCCTGGTGTAGATCAGGCCCTGGTCCATCGCCGCGCGGTACGGTTTGTCCAGCGATTCCCAGATCGCTTTCACCGTGCCCTGGGTGGCGGTCGGGGGCTTGGCTGCGACCGTCGCGGCGATCTCGTGTGCGCGTTCCCACAGCTCGTTCTCGGCGACCACTTCGGTGACCAGGCCGATGCGTAGCGCGGTCTGTGCACCGACGCGTTCGTCGTTGCCCATCAACGCCATTCGCAGTGTGTCACCGAGGCCGACCCGGCGCATCAGGCCCACCGGCTCCAGTGCGGACACCAGCCCGGCGCTGACGTGGGAGTCGAAGAACGTCGCCCCCTGCGAGCAGATCACAATGTCGGCCTCGTTGACGAAGTACAACGCGCCGGCGGTGCACATGCCCTGCACGGCGCACACCACCGGCTTCCACATCTTCTGCCATTTGGGGCTCAGCAGCTCGCCGGGATCCTCGTGATTCCAGACGATTTCGGGCTGCCCGTAGCTGGATCGGATGTCCAGGCCGGCGCTGAAGGCCCGTTCACCCGCGGCGCGCAACACCACCGCGTTGATGTCCTCGTCGGCCTTGAGGATCCGCCAGACGTCCTTCATCTCCTCGCACATCGTGCGGTTGAAGGAGTTCAGCGTGTCCGGCCGGTTGAGGGTGACCGTGCCGACGCGGGCTTGGTAGTCGAGGTCGAGCAGGACCGTGTCGAACGTCATCGGGGGCTTGTGATCTTCGGGCCGGCGCTCATCGGCACTGCCAGTTGGGGGTGCGTTTCTCGACGAAGGCCAGCGGTCCCTCCTGGGCGTCCTCGGTGCGCACCACGCGCTCGCGGAATGTCTCGGCGAGGATCTCGCCCTCCAGGAGCGGTAGGTCGAGGGTCTTGTGGATGGCCAGCCGGGTGCCGCGCACCGCGAGGGGGGCGTTGGAGTTCACGATGTCGGCGATTTCGTGGGCACGCTCGAGCAGCTTGTCGTGTTCGACGACCTCGGTCACCATTCCCAGTTCGTAGGCGCGCTCGGCGCTCATGCGCTCGTGCTTACCCATCAACGCCATCCGCAGGGCCACCGACCGCGGCAAGGCGCGGGCCAGTCGCACCATCTCCCGGGCGGCGACCAACCCGATGCTGACGTGGGGGTCGAAGAAGGTGGCCTTGTCCGACGCGATCACGATGTCCCCGGTCGTTACCCAGTCGAGCCCGGCGCCGCAACAGATCCCGTTGATCGCGGCGAGCACCGGTTTGGCCATCCGGCGGAACGGGGGTGTGCCCTCTTGCGGGGCTTCCCACTGGTCGTAGGTCGACAGATAGGGCCGTTCGTAGATGACCTTGCCGTCCTCCGGGATCTCCTTGACGTCCGCGCCGGTGCAGAACGCCCGGCCGGTCCCGGTGACGATCATCAGCCACACGTCATCGTCGTTCTCCACCTCGTCGTAGGCCGCCCGCAGTTCACCGATCATGTGCGGGGACAGCGCGTTGAGTGCCTCGGGCCGGTTCAGCGTGATGGTGGCCTTGTGTCCGTCGACCTCGTAGCCGATGGTGTCGTAGGTGTGGGGACTCACGTGTCTTCTTTCCTCATTCGCCCTTGAAATCGGGAGCGCGGCGAGCCCGGAACGCTGCCAGTCCCTCTTTGAAATCTGCTGTCCGACAGGCCAGTTCCAGACTCGCCAACTCGTGGGCCATGGACTGGGGCAGGGTCGCGTGCAGGCCGTAGTTGATCGCCTGCTTGGCCAGCCCGAGCGCCACCGTCGGTCCCGATGCCAGCCGGGCCACCAAGTCGCTTGCCGCCGCGTCGATCTCGTCGGCCGGGAGCGCCTGATGGATCAGCCCCCAGTCCGCGGCGTCGGCGCCGGTCACCTTCTCGCCCAGCAGCAGCATGCGTTTGGCGCGCGCCACACCGGCAAGGCGTGGTAGCAGCCAGGTCGAGCCGGAATCCGGACTGAAGCCGCGGTCGACGAACGGTTCCCACAGGTTCGACTCGGGAGTGGCGAGGGTGAAGTCCGCGGCGAGGGCGAGATTGGCGCCCAGCCCGACCGCCCAGCCGCGCACGGTGCACACCACCGGCAGGTGAATTGCGGCGATCAATTCGACAACCCGGTTGGCCGCGTGCGGGATACGCCGGACGAGGTTGCCCGGCCTCGGTCTGCGGCCACTGCTGTTGGTGGCGACCCAATCGGCGCCGGAGCAGAAATCCTCGCCGGCGCCGGTCAGGTGGATCGCACGCACCGAGTCGTCCGAGGCGGCGCAGGTCAGGGTCGCGACCAGATCGTCGATCATCGGGTGGCTCAGCGAGTTTCGCCGGGCGGGTCGGTCGAGAATGATCCGCAGGACCGCGTCGTCCCTGACGACTCGCACCGCGCCGGCGTCGTCTCGCACCAGGCACCGTCCCTTCAGGCGCTGCGGAAAAGCTATACAGATAGCCATACAGTTGGCACTACGATTAGTATCTTGTACAACTTAGCAAGGAAAGGCCGTCGAGGGAACAGTGCCGGCACCGCGTATTCGCCAGCCACGGGTCGCAGAACTCGTGGCGTCCCGGCTGCGTGACGACATCCTGACCGGGCGGCTCAAGGCGGGCGACGTGCTGCCCTCACAGGAGGCCCTGTTCGCCGAATTCGGGGTCAGTCCGCCCGCCGTGCGGGAGGCCGTCCACATCCTGGAGTCCGACGGTCTGATCTCGGTGCGGCGCGGCAACGTCGGCGGGGCGGTCGTGCACCTGCCCTCGGCTGAGCGCACCGCACAGATGATCGGCATGGTGTTGCAGACCCGCTCGGCCACCCCGACCGACGTCAGCGAGGCGCTGCTGCATCTGGAACCGATCTGTGCCGGGATGTGCGCGGCGCGTGAGGACCGTCTGACCGAGGTGGTTCCTCACCTGCAGGCGGCGATCGACGCGCAGGTCGAGCATTTCGATCACTCGTCTCGTTATGTGCCCAACGCTCGCCGGTTTCACGAAGCGGTCGTGGCGCGGTGCGGCAACGAGTCGATGATCCTGCTCATCGGGTCGCTGGAGGTCATCTGGTCAGCGCACGAGTCCTCGGTGTGGAGCGACGAATGCCACCCCGAGGAACCGATGCGGCCGAAGATCATGCGCGCGGCATTGCGCGATCATCAGCGGATCGTCGAGGCGATCGTCGACGGAAACTCCTCACGCGCAGTGCGATTGGCGCAGGATCACCTCGCCGCCGCCCGCCGCAACACCCTGGCCGTCGGCTCGGACAGAACCATCGAAGCGAAGCTGATCGCCAATCACGACCGTTGACACCCCACGACGACAGGATTCACCATGACGAGCACCGATGACGGCCGCGTGCTGTTCGAGGTCGATCGCGACAAGCGCATTGCCACCATCACGCTGAACAACCCGAAGCGGCGCAACTCCTACGACGCCTCGATGCGGAACTTGCTCGCACGCTACCTCGACGACGTCGCCGAGGACGACGACATCACCGTGGTGTTGCTGCGCGGGGCCGACGGCGTGTTCAGCACCGGCGCCGATATGAACAACGCGTACGGCTGGTATGGCGGGTCGGGGCGCGACCAGGGCGCTCCTGAGGCCAGGCGGCCCAGTCAGCGTCGGCGGCTGACAGTGGACCGCAAGTCCTTCGGCTTTTACCACAACCTGATGGGCTTCCCGAAGGTCACCGTCGGGCAGATCAGCGGGTACGCGCTGGGCGGTGGGTTCGAGATGGCGTTGATGACCGACATCTCGGTGATCGCCCGCGACACCAGGATCGGCATGCCGGCCACCCGATTCCTCGGGCCCGCGCTGGGTAGCTTGCACATGTTTTTCCACCGGCTGGGCCCGGTGCTGGCCCGGCGGCTGCTGCTGACCGGTGACGTCATCTCGGCCGGGGATGTCGAGCACCTGGGCGTGTTCACCGACACCTGTGACGCTGCCGCGGTGCCGGCCAGGGCGCGGTACTGGGCCGAGAAGGCCGCGAAAATGCCGGCCGACGGTGTGGTGATCGCCAAGGAGGCGTTCCGGCTCGTCGAGCAGAGTCAGGCCTATCAGGGCGAAGAGGTCGCGAGCTACCTGTTCCACGCATACGGGACGAACCTGCAGTTCGCCGAGGGTGAGTTCAACTTCGTCAAGACGCGTGCGCAGCACGGGACGAGAGAGGCCTTCCGGCTGCGTGACGAGCATTTCCACGTCCCGGAGCCCGAGCTATACCCCGACTCCCACGCCGAGTGATCTGGCTCACCTTCTGTCGACACTACATTATCTGTTAGTTTTGTAACGTCTGTCTGTCACGAAACCGAGGTCGAAGAGCATGCCAACACCCGTCATCGTCGGTGCTGCCCGGACGGCCATCGGCCGCTCGTTCAAGGGCACACTGGTCAACACCCCGCCCGAAACCCTGATCACCACGGTGCTGCCCGAGGTCATCCGCCGCTCCGGCGTCGACCCCGCCGACATCGACGACATCATCTTCGCTGAATCCCATTACGGTGGTGGCGATCTCGCACGCTACGCCGCCGATGCCGCCGGACTGCAGCATGTGCCCGGTCAATCGGTGAATCGGCACTGCGCCGGCAGCCTCACCGCGATCGGCAACGCGTCTGCCCAGATCGGCTCCGGCATGGAGCGGGTGCTGATCGCCGGTGGCGTGCAGTCGCTGTCGATGACCCCGCTGGTGAACTGGCGCATCCCCGGCCCCGAGCTGAAGTTCGAGGAGCGGTGGATGCCGCCCACGCACGTCGAGACGCCGGACGCGCCGACCAGGGACATGTCCATCACCGTCGGCTGGAACACCGCGCAGGCCGCGGGCATCACCCGCGAGGAGATGGACGCATGGGCCGCCCGGTCCCACCAGCGTGCCGTCGCCGCGATCGACGCCGGCAAGTTCGTCGACGAGATCGTGCCGCTCAAGGTCGAGCAGTTCGACGGTTCGGTCATCGACTTCAGCGTCGACGAGCACCCGCGTCGCGACACCACCGTGGAGAAGCTGGCGGGCTTGAAGGTGCTGCACCCCGAGATCGACGGCTTCTCGATCACCGCGGGCAACAGCAGCGGCACCAACGACGCCGCCGCGGGCGTGGCCCTCGTCGAGGCCGACTACGCCGCTGCGAACGGCCTCGACGTGATGGCCAAGGTCAGGGCGTGGGGTGCGGTGGGCGTGGCGCCGCGCGACACCGGCCTGGGCGGAGTCAAGGTCATCGGCAGGGTGCTCGACCGGGCCGGGCTGAAGCCGTCCGACGTCGCCCTTTGGGAGATCAACGAGGCGTTCGCGTCCGTCCCGATCGCGGCCTGCAAGGAGTACGGCATCGACGAGGAACTCGTGAACTTCTCGGGCAGCGGCTGCAGCCTCGGGCATCCCATCGCCGCCTCCGGCGCCCGTATGGTCACGACGCTGGTCTACGAACTGCAGCGCCGCGGCGGCGGCATCGGTGTCGCCGCGATGTGCGCCGGCGGCGGCCAGGGTGGCGGCGTCGTCATCGAGGTCTAACACCTTCGGCGAAATCGCATTCCATGCGGGTCAGGTCGCGTAACGACCGCGTGGAATGCGATTTCGGCGCGAAGGGAGATCAACGCTTACGGGCGGGGGCTTTCGCGGTTTTGCGTGCGGGCCTGACGTTCTGCTCGATGAGGCGGTCGGCGTGATCGAGGATGCATTGCAGGCCGAACTCGAAGTTGCGGTCGTCTGATCCACTCAGGTGGTGACCCTTCTGCGTGACTGCGGCCAGCAGTGGGGCGGACTCCGGGTCGATCGCCATGGTGTCGTCGATGTCGCCGTGGCCGTCCTCGCCGGCGAGGTTCTTCTCGCGCAGACGCTGCAGCACCACCGATCCGCGCACGTGGACAGACATCGCGGAGTAGGTGTCGAAGGCGTCTTCGGGGGACAGGCCCGCTTCGACCAGGCTGCTGATCGCCTTCTCCACCTCCTGCACACCCACTTTCGCCGCACGCGGGCTCAACGCCGAACGGATCAGAATCAGGTCGCACAGGATCGGGTTGCCGTTGAACGTGTGGCGCATCGACCGGGCATGGTTGGCCAGCGTCTCGCGCCAGTCCTTGGCCTCGACATACGGAGTGGCGAACGCGTACTGACGCAACGCGCGATCGGTCATCGCGTTGAGCAGATCGTCCTTCTTGCGGAAGTACCAGTAGATGCTGGTGACGCCCACGCCGAGATGCTTGCCCAGCAGCGGCATGCTCAGGTTGTCGATGCCGACCTGTTCGGCGAGTTCGAAAGCGCCCTTGATGATGTCGTCGGGATTGATGGACCCGCGCTCACGCCGTTGCCGCTTCTCCGCGGTCGCCTGCTTCGCCACTGGGGCACCTCCATCGTCTCGATGCTGCGTCCGCAGCGCCGTCGGGCGGGGCGGCCGGTCGGGAATCCACCGGCATAGGTACGCTGGCCTGCGTCTTTGCGGTCAGCTCGCTGCGTCGTCGTCTGCGCGACCTTACCGGTGGGTTCCGACCGGAACCCACGTCGCGGTTCCGACCATTTACTGTAAGTCCTATAGTAAGCTTTTCCAGCGATACGCGACGACATCCCACTCGAAAAGTGAAGGGCGACACGTGGCTGACGAGGTTCTTCTGGAACGCAGGGACCGGGTTCTGATCATCACCATCAACCGCCCGGAGGCGCGCAACGCCTTCAACCTCGCGGTGGCCCAAGGCCTGGCCGACGCGATGGACGAGCTGGACGGCACCCCTGAGCTGTCGGTGGCGATCATCACCGGCGCGGGCGGCAACTTCTGCGCCGGGATGGATCTGAAGGCGTTCATGGCCGGCGAGGTGCCCGCCATCGAAGGTCGCGGGATCGGGTTCACCGAGCGTCCGCCGCGCAAGCCGGTGATCTCCGCGGTCGAGGGCTACGCGCTGGCCGGTGGCACCGAGATCGTGTTGGCCACCGATCTGATCGTGGCTGCCAAGAACGCGAAGTTCGGCATTCCCGAGGTCAAGCGCGGGCTGGTGGCCGCGGGCGGCGGCCTGCTGCGGCTGCAGAAGCGAATCCCGTATCAGAAAGCGCTCGAACTCGCGCTGACCGGCGACAGCTTCACCGCCGAGGAGGCTTCGCAGTGGGGCTTCGTCAACGTGTTGACCGAACCGGGCGGGGCGCTCGACGGCGCACTGGCGCTGGCCGAACGGATCACCGCCAACGGTCCGCTGGCGGTCGCGGCGACCAAGGAGGTCATCGTGAAGTCGGCAGACTGGACCGAGGCCGACATGTGGAAGAAGCAGGGCGAGATCGCCTTCCCGGTCTTCTCGTCCAAGGACGCGATGGAAGGCGCGACGGCATTCGCCGAGAAACGCAAGCCGAACTGGACGGGCACCTGAGCGGGTCGGTTCGGCTGGACGGGAACGTCTGAATGGACCTGGGCCTGCGCGACGCCACCGCGGTCGTCGTCGGCGGTCACCGCGGTATGGGCCTGGCCGCTGCGCAGTGCTTCGCCGACGACGGCGCGCGCGTCGCGCTGATCGGCCGTTCCCGCGACGCGCTGGACGACGCGGCCGCGCAGTTGCGGGGCCGGGGCAGTCCGGATTCCGTGGGGGTGGTGGCTGACACCACCGACGACACCGCCGTTCAGCGTGCGTTCGCCGCACTGGGTGAGCGGTGGAACGGCGAGCTCAACATCCTGGTCAACGCCGTCGGCCCCGATGTGCGCGGAACGTTCGACGAATTGACCGACGCCGACTGGAGCCGGGCCGTCGACGCGGGTGCGATGGGCATGGTGAGGTGCGTGCGCGCCGCCTTGCCGCTGCTGCGGGCGGCGGAGTGGGCGCGCATCGTGAACTTCTCGGCGCACTCGACGCAGCGCCAGAGTGTGATCCTGCCGGCGTACACCGCCGCGAAGGCGATGGTCACCAGCGTCTCGAAAAACCTTTCGCTTCTGCTGGCACCGGACGAGATCATGGTCAACGTCGTCTCGCCCGGCAGTATCGCGTCCGAGGCGTTGCTCGGCTGGGCCGACTCCGTGGGCGTCGACGGCAGCGACCCGTATGCGCTGATGGCCGCGATCGATGAGTATTTCGGCCACCCCGCGCATCTGCCCCGTGCCGGCCTGCCGACCGAGATCGGGCCTGTTGTCGCGTTTTTGGCGTCGCGGCGGAACTCGTACATGACCGGCGCCAACATCAACGTCGACGGCGGTAGCGACTTCACCTGATCGGGGGGATCCGGACGTCGCCGGGAGTTGAGGCCGGATCAGCTTGCGGAGTTGGCGCAGAAGCGGATTCGCGTCGCTTACCAGAACCTCGGGCGGACAGGCGAATAGCCGCCCGAGCGGTTGTAGAAGCCACTACCGATAGGTGTACAGTATGAGCATCTGTCGAGCTGAGGAGGTTTGTCGGTGAGCGCTGTCGATCGCGCCGCACAGCCGGCTGCCGCCGCCGAAGATCCGGTGCTGTACGAGGTGGGCGACAGCGGCGTCGCGGTGCTGACGCTGAACCGGCCGGAACGGATGAACTCCTGGGGCGGGGGCCTGGCGCGCGCGTTCTACCGGTGCATCGACCGTGCCGAGGCTGACCCCGACGTCCGCGTCATCGTCCTCACCGGAAACGGTCGGGCGTTCTGCGCCGGCGCCGACATGGGGGACCTGGACTCGATCAGCGAAGCCGGCCGCGGCGAGCGAGGCGAAGGGGAGGCGGGACCGGTCGACACCGACGTGTCCCAGCTGGTCGGTGAACGCCATCCGCACTTCGTCACCCAGTTGCGCAAACCCTTGATCGCGGCGATCAACGGCGCCTGCGCCGGCATCGGCTTCACCCAGGCGCTGATGTGTGACATCCGCTTCGCCGCGGCGGGCGCGAAGTTCACCACCGCGTTCTCCCGCCGCGGCCTGATCGCCGAGTACGGGATCTCATGGATCCTGCCGCGGATCGTCGGCTGGGGCGCCGCGACCGACCTGCTGCTGTCCGGACGCACGTTCTACGCCGAGGAGGCCAAAGAACTCGGACTGGTCACCGACGTCGTCGCCCCCGAAGCCTTGATGACGCACACCCTGGCCTACGCCGAGGACATGGCCCGCCATTGCGCGCCCAGTTCACTCGCGGTGATCAAGCGGCAGATCTTTGGGGACGCTGTGCGAAACCTGCACGATGCGAGTGCGGATGCGGAGAAACTGATGCACGAGTCGATGCTCCGTCCCGACTTCATCGAGGGCATCACCGCCTTCTTCGAGAAGAGACCGCCCAGCTTCCCACCGCTCAAGGAGGAGACGCCATGACTGCAGAGCACGACGCGTTGCCACCCCAGCATCCGAAGGTACAACCACTGGATTACCGGGCGATCGACGTCGACAACCACTACTACGAGCCGATCGACTCGTTCACCCGGCACCTGCCCAAGGAGTTCCGCAGCCGCGGGGTGCAGATGCTCAGCGACGGCAAGCGCACCTACGCGGTGTTCGGCGGGGTGATCAATCACTTCATCCCGAACCCCACCTTCGACCCGATCATCGAACCGGGCTGCCTGGATCTGCTGTTCCGGGGTGAGATCCCCGAGGGCGTCGACCCCGCCTCGCTGATGAAGGTCGATCGACTCGCCGACCACCCCGAGTACCAGAACCGTGACGCCCGGGTGACGATCCTCGACAAGCAGAACCTCGAGACGGCGTTCATGCTGCCGACGTTCGCGTGCGGCGTCGAGGAAGGTCTCAAGCACGACATCCCGGCCACCATGGCGTCGGTCCACGCGTTCAACCTGTGGCTCGACGAGGACTGGGGATTCGACCGGCCGGACCATCGCATCCTCGCCGCGCCGATCATCTCGCTGGCCGACGTGCCGAAGGCGGTCGAGGAGGTCGAGTTCGTCCTCAGCCGGGGCGCCAAGATCGTGTGCGTGCGGCCTGCGCCGGTGCCCGGTGAAGTCCGGCCCCGCTCGCTCGGCGATCCGGTGCACGACCCGGTGTGGGCGCGGCTGGCCGAAGCGGGCGTCCCGGTGGTCTTCCACCTGTCCGACTCCGGCTACATGGCCATCCCGGCCCTGTGGGGCGGCAGTGGGGTGTTCAAAGGCTTCGGCAAGCGCGATCCGCTCGACATGGTGATCATGGACGATCGCGCCATCCACGACACCATCGCCGCAATGATCGTCCACCAGGTGTTCACCCGGCACCCCAAGCTCAAGGTGGCCAGCATCGAGAACGGCTCCTACTTCGTGTACCGGCTGATCAAGCGGCTCAAGAAGTCCGCGAACAATGCGCCGCACCACTACAAGGAGGACCCGCTCGAGCAGCTGCGGAACAACGTCTGGATCGCGCCGTACTACGAGGACGACGTCAAACTGCTCGCCGACACCATCGGGGTGGACAAGATCCTGTTCGGGTCGGACTGGCCGCACGGGGAGGGGTTGGCCGATCCCACGTCGTTCACCGCTGACATTCCGCAGTTCCCCGAGTTCAGCCACGAGGACACCCGCAAGGTGATGCGCGACAACGCTCTCACCCTCGTCGGCGCACACATCACCACCACCTGACGATGCCCCGGACGCGAGGAGTGTGACGGTGTCCGAGTGGACGATCGGCAGTGTCGTCGACGCCATCGCCGACGCGATACCCGACCGGTTGATGACGGTCTGCGGTGACCGCCGGAGCACGTACGCGCAGACGGCCGAGCGCACCCGTCGGCTCGCGAACTTCCTGAGCGCCAACGGGATCGGCGCGCACCAGGAGCGCGACGCGCTCGACGGCTGGGAGTGCGGCCAGGACCGCGTCGCGCTGATCATGCACAACGACCAGTACCCGGACATGGTGATCGGCGCGCTGAAGGCGCGTGCGGTACCTGTGAACGTCAACTTCATCTACACGCCGCGCGAGGTCGACGAACTGCTGGCGTATCTGCGGCCCCGGGCGGTCGTCGTCCACCGCTCGCTCGGCGCGAAGTTCGCCGACGTGCTGCCCCGCGACGGCGTGGACGTGATCATCTCGATCGACGACGGCTCTGACGCGCCTGCGCTGACCGGTGCGGTGAACCTGGGCGACGCGCTCGTCGCGGGCGAGGCGGACCAGCCGATCACGCCGTCGCCCGACGACGTGATGATGATCTGCACCGGCGGGACCACCGGCCGGCCCAAAGGCGTGATGTGGCGCCAATCCGACACCTACGTGGTATCCATGAACGGCGCCGACCACGAATCGGTCGACGAGATCCATGCCAAGGTGCAGCACGCCGGACCGCCCTGGTTCGCGGTGTCGCCGCTGATGCACGCCGCCGGGATGTGGACCGCGTTCGCGGCACTGCTCAACGGCCAGACCGTGATCCTGTACGACAAACCGACACTCGATGCGGCCGCGGTGCTGGCCACCGCCGAACGCGAGAAGGTCGGCCTGATGACCATGGTCGGCGACGCGTACGCCGGACCGCTGATCGCCGAGCTGCGGTGTCGCCCCTATGATCTGTCGTCGCTGTTCGCGATCGGCACCGGAGGCGCGGCAACCAACCAGCGTCACCAGGACGCGCTGCTTGAGCTGCTTCCGCAGATCACGTTGATCAACGGCTACGGGTCGTCGGAGACCGGGAACATGGCCTTCGGGCGCAGCCTGCGCGATGACCGCAAGGACACCTTCGAACGGCGCGACGGTGTGGTCCTGCTGTCCGAAGACCGCACCAGGTTCTTGCAGCCTGGCGACGGCGAGATCGGCTGGGTGGCGCGGGAGGGCCGGATTCCGCTGGGCTACTTCGACGATGCCGACGCGACCGCGCGGACGTTCCCGTCGGTCGACGGTCGGCGTGTGGTGATCTCCGGGGACCGGGCTTCGCTGGAGGCCGACGGCACCATCCGGCTGTACGGGCGTGACTCGCTGGTCATCAACACCGGCGGCGAGAAGGTTTTCGTCGAAGAGGTCGAGGAAGTGCTGCGCGCACACACCGGCGTCGCCGACGCGCTGGTGATCGGTCGCGACAGCGAGCGCTGGGGTCAGGAGATCGTCGCGCTGATCCAGAAGCATCCAGGCGCGGTGGTGGAGCCCGAGGCGCTGCGGCAGGCGTGCCACTCGTCGCTGGCCCGCTACAAGGCGCCCAAGGAATTCCTCTTTGTCGACACTGTGCGCCGGTTGGGCAACGGAAAGGCCGACTATCGATGGGCGAAAAGCCAGGTGACACAGCAGGACACGCTGGCGGGTCAGCCGTGACCCCGAAGGTCAACCGCGTCATTGATGCGCTGGTCAACGTGCACTTCGGTGAGACAGCCAAGCAACCCGAGTTCATGCTCAAGGTCCGCGACGACTACTTCAAGGGTCCGCATTCCCTATACGACCAAGTCGAGTTGCCGGCGCTGCTCGACGAGATGGCCGAGCACGGTGTCGAGAAGGCCATCCTGATGGACAACCTCGCCAAGCCCTCTGTCACCGCCCGCAAGTTCGTCGAGGAACGCCCGGACAAGTTCGCCCTCGCCGTCGGCGGCGTGAATCTGCTGCGCCCGATACCCTCGCTACGTGAGCTCACAGCGGTCGTCGCCGACCTGCCGGTGGCGTATGCCGTTGTCGGACCCAGCTTCTGGGGTGACGGCATGTACCCGCCCAGTGATGCGGTCTACTATCCGCTCTACACCAAGTGCGCCGAACTCGGGCTGCCGCTGTGCATCAACACCGGGCTGCCGGGACCGCCGATTCCCGGCGAGGTGCAGAACCCGATCCACCTCGACCGAGTCTGTGTGCGCTTCCCAGAGTTGAAGCTGTGCATGATCCACGGTGCGGACCCGTGGTGGGACGTCGCGATCCGGTTGTTGATCAAGTACGCCAACTTACGCATCATGACCTCGGCATGGTCACCGAAACGTCTGCCCGACAGCCTGATTCACTTCATGCGCACCCGCGGCAAGAACAAGGTGATCTTCGCCTCGGACTGGCCGGTGCTGCGGCAGAGCCGCGTCGTCCCCGAGGCGCTCGCGCTCGACCTGCCCCCCGATGTCCTGGACAACTATCTCTACAACAACGCCAACGACTTCTTCTTCGGCCCCGCAGAACAGGAGACCTGACCGTGGACCGGTACGAACTGCGCAGGCTGGACTACAGCCTGTCCGAGGACCATCAGGCCCTCCAGGCGGCCTATAGAGACTTCTTCGCCACCCGCTGCACCATCGAGACGGTGCGCGCCGCCGAGGAGTCCGGCTTCGACAAGAGCCTGTGGGAGCGGTTGTGCGCCATGGGGGCCACGACGATGGCGCTTCAGGAGTCCGTGGGCGGTGACGGGGCCACGCTGGTGGACCTGACGCTGGTCGCCGAGGAGGTCGGGCGCTCACTGGCGCCGGTGCCGTGGATCGACCACGTCGTGGCGGCCCGGCTGCTGGCCCGTCTCGGCGGTGTCGACGTCGAGATCGTCGACGGCCGGCAGATCGTCGCACTGGATCCGCAGCAGGACAACGGCTCCGGGGTCAGGTTGATCCCGGCGGGCTCCGTCGCCGACCACGTCGTGGTCCGCGACGGGGACGACGTCGTGCTCTGCGGGTTCTCGACCCGTCCGGCCCGGGTCGACAACATCGGCAAGCTGCCGATGGCGTGGGTGGATCCCGCCGGTGCCGACAGCCGCACGGTGCTGGGCAGCGGGCCGGAGGCGCTGGCCGAATACCGACGCGCGCTGGATGAATGGCGCCTGTTGACCGGTGCGGCACTGGTCGGACTTGTCGAGGAGACCATGACCATCGCTGCGGAGTTCTCCAAGACGCGCTACACGCTCGGTGTGCCGATCTCGACGCTGCAGGCGATCTCGCATCCGCTGGCGAACATCGCGATCACCGTGCAGGGTGGCCGCAACCTGGCTCGCCGCGCGGCCTGGTTCCTCGACAACGAGCCCGACGAACGCCGGGAACTGGCGCCGTCGGTGTTCGTGTTCATGGCCGAGGAGGCTGCCAAGGCTGCCACGATGGCCGTCCACGTCCAGGGCGGTCTCGGGGTTTCCGCCGAGGCTGCCGCGACGGCGTACCTGGTTCGGGCCAGGGGGTGGGCGGTTGCCGGCGGCGATCCGGGTGCCACCGCCAAGTACATCGCCGGCATCGTGGCCGAGCGCGAGGGACGGAGCTGAACAGTGGATTTCTCACGGGTGGAGCTCTCGGACGACGAGCAGAAGTTCCAGGACGAGGTCCGGTCCTTCCTGAGCGAGATCGTCACCGAGGAGGTGATCCGCCGGGACCGGGAGACCGGCGACAACTTCGATGAGGGTGTGCACCTCGCGCTCGGCGCGGCGGGTTACCTCGATCGTGACTGGAACCCGGCCACCGAGCGGCCGTTCACACGGGTGCAGCGACGGATCTGGGAACTGGAGAAACGCCGCGCCCAAGTGCCCTGGGTGACGTCCGGGACCACCGCGATGATCACCAAGTCGGTGGAGAAGTTCGGCTCACCTGAGCTCAAAGACGAAGTGCTGCCGCGTGTCTACAGTGGGCACGTGCGGTTGTGCCTGGGCTACACCGAGCCCGAGGGTGGCTCGGATGTCGCGACGTGTAAGACCCGGGCGGTGCGCGACGGGGACCAGTGGATCATTAATGGATCGAAGATGTTCACCACCGGCGCCCACAATTGCCAGTACGTCTTCCTGATCACCAACACCGATCCGGGCGCGCCGAAACATAAGAGTCTCACCATGTTTCTGGTGCCGCTGGATACCCCGGGGATCGAGATCCAAGGTATCCGCACCGTCGACGGCGACCGCACCAACATCGTCTACTACAGCGACGTCCGAATCGACGACCGGTACCGGCTGGGCGAGGTCAACGGCGGGTGGGCGGTGGTGCGCGAGCCGCTCAACGCCGAGCACGGTGACGTCGCCGCCGCGGACGACGGTCTGGCCGACGTGTCGATCATGATGCACCAGGCCATGTTCATGGCCGCTGCGGTCGATAAGACCGCACAGAAGTCGACGGTCCCTGACCCCAACGGCCGAAGGCTGATCGACGACGGCGCCGTCGCCTACCGACTGGGCCGCAGCGTGGCCCGGCTCGAGGCTTCCCTGTCGGCGCCGTCGATCTTCGGCCGGGTCGCGCTGGCGCAGACCATGCGCGACATCTCACCGGACCTGATGGACGTCATGGGCGCCGCCTCGGCGTTGCCGGTGGGCACCGATGGCGCCGCCGACGACGGGGCGTCCGAGTACATCTACCGGTTCGCGCCGCTGGTCGGGATCTACGGCGGCACCCTGGAGGTGTTCCGCAACATGATCGCGCAGTACGTGCTGGGCCTGGGCAAGCCGAACTACTCACCGCCGCGCACAGCGTCCTGAATCTCGCCGAAATTGCATTCCAGCAGGGGTTTACTCGATATTTCGCTGCTGGAATGCAATTTCGCGGAAGTCTTAAGTAGTGAGGATCGTCGCGCCCGCGGTGCCCGGCGCTCCGTACAACTGTGCGAAACCGACCTTCGGCTCGCCGCGGATCTGCCGGTCACCGGCCTGCCCGCGCAACTGCCGGACGATTTCGTGCACCTGCCGCAGCCCGGATGCGCCGATCGGCTCACCATTGGCCAGCAGCCCGCCGTCGGTGTTGACCGGCATCGCCCCGCCGATCTCGGTGGCACCGTCGCTGATCAGCTTCTCCTGGTCGCCGTCGGCGCAGAAGCCGGCCTCGGCCATGTGGATGATCTCGGCGCCGGCGTCGGTGTCCTGCAACTGGATCACGTCCACGTCGGACGGTTCGATACCCGCTTTCTCGAACGCCGCGCGGGAGGCGTAGACGGTGGGCGCGACATCCTCGTCGACCGGTGCGAACGTCGTATTCACCTCGTAGGCACCGTATTTGCGGGTACGGACCTCCACTGCGCGCACGAAGATCGGCTTGTCGGTGTACCGGTGCGCGAGGTCGGCCCGGCACATGACCACCGCGGCGGCGCCTTCGTCGGGGGAGCAGAACATGTACTGCGTCAGCGGGTAGTTCAGCATCGGCGAGTCCAGGATCACGTCCTCGTCCATCGGCTTACGCCGGAACGCGTTGGGATTGAGCGCGCCGTTGCGCAGGTTCTTGTTGACCACCTTCGCCAGCGTGCGATGGCTGATGCCGTGCTCGTGCAGGTAGCGGTTGGCCTTCATGCCGAAGAACTGCGTGGTCAGGTACTGGCCGTTCTCGGCGTACCAGCTGGGCATGCCGACCAGGCCGGGATCTTCGGTGAACGCGCCGCGCGGATGCTTGTCCAGCCCCACTGCGATGCCGATATCGTAGTCGCCCAAGCGGATTCCGTCGGCGCAGGCCTTGGTGGCGCTTGCGGCCGTCGCGCAGGCGTTGAACACGTTGGTGAACGGGATGCCGGACAGTCCGACCATGCCGACGATGGCATCCGGGTTGGCGACCGTCCAGCTGCCACCAACGCCGAACTGGATGTCGTTCCAGGACACACCCGCATCCGCGACGGCGGCGGTGATCGCATCGACCCCCATCTGCATGGCGGTCTTTCCCTCGAACCGGCCGAACGGGTGCAGTCCGACCCCGATGATCGCGACGTCGTGCATGGTGTGAGAGTCCTTTCCGCGGTGTCGGTTACGGCCTACTGGCGCCGGCGGACCAGCTGTGCCTGTTGGATGGCCGCCACCGGTCCGGTTTCGTCGAACAACATCCCGCGCGACACCCCGACGCCGTCGTCGCCGTAGTGGTTCTCCGAGCGGACCCCGATCCACGGGCCCGCCGGCAGCCGGTGGAGGTGCACGGCGAGGTCGGTGTTGAGAAAGGTGTACCGGCCGGTGTCGAGCCGGCTGCCCATGCCGTTGGCGATATCGGCGACGGAGAACAAACGCTGAGCGGGAGTCATCTCCTCGCCGGCGACGAGGTCGACCAGCGGGCACGCCCAGCACTCGGCCCGCGCGCTGTTGAGAATGTCGTTGAGCCAGCGCCAGTCCAGGCTCTGGATGTAAGTCCGCTCAGCGCCGTCGTCGGGAAGGCGGCGCCGGCCCTCGCCGACCGGTCGCATCGGTTTGGCGGGGGAGTCCGGCAGCGGCCCGGCCTCCGATCGCTGGAACCGCCACGCCGATGCGGTCGCGACCGGCCTGGGTGTCCCGTCCGGCCCGTCCGCGAGCATCTCGGCGCCGACCAACTCGATCTTGCGGCCGGGACGTTCGACGGCGGCGCGCACCCACAGGTCGCCGGCGACCGGTACCGGGCCCAGCAGATCGACCACGACGCGGCTCAGACGCATGTCGTCGCGCGGGGCGCAGCGCTCGGCCGCCCGGACCAGCAGTGCCGACACCGGTGCGGCGTTCTGCATGTCGGATCCCCACGTGCTTATGACGTGGTCGGATGCCGCGAACTTCTCTCCGCGGGCGTCGTCGGAGTCGACGAGGTCGTAATAGGCGTCGGTCACGTCCCGTCCTGTCTTGCACACGGCGGCCACCAGCAGGATAGGATGACTTTTACCGAAAGCACAACTGGATGGCTTACAGGACGCGGCCATGGCCGGCGTGGAGGCACAGCATGACTCCGGCGGGGAGAGAGGGTCGCGGCCAAGATGATCATCTCGATCGACCCGTGGAACACCACGTGATGCGCAGCCTGGTCAGCGGTGACAGTTTCGATGTGCCGCAGGACTTCTCGGTCTACTTCCGGTCGATGCGATCGCCCGAACGCTGGGGTGGCCGGAGAAGTACCGGCAGCAGGTCAGGCTGTCGACGAGGCGCTGCACCGTGAGCCGGACCAGATCGACATGTCGGAGTCCGGCACGCAGGCGATGGCCGAAACGGTGACGAAGCTGGTGGGCAGTGCGGCGCTGACATTCGCGCGCCATCTCGTTCAGTGGCAGCAGCTGCCGCGCTACGAAGTCGTGGGTGAACGTTCGGGTGCGGATCCTGCGGTGAAACTCAGCGTGGGTCGATGAGCTCGCGGAAGCGTTCGGCCGGGAAGACCGTCGCACCCGCCGCGCGAACCCGCTCGGACAATGCGCGATCCGATGTGGCGACCCGGATCTGCTCCGGATGCGGGTCGTCGCGAACCATCCGGGCGATCTCGTCGTCGGCGGAGTTCGGTGCGGGTGACGGTGCGCTCCTCACCGCGACCACCGTGGACTCGATGGGCGGGGACGGGGGACGTTCGAACACCACCGTCACCTCGGCGTCGTCATCGGCCGCCCACCGATCGAGGGACTCCACAAGGTTGGCCATCGCGCGGTGCCGGTCGCGCCACCAGCCGTCGGGGCGCGAACCGATGACGTTCATGCCATCGACAATCCAGCGCATTGTGCTCAGACTAGCGAATATCAGCACGGGAAGGCGATCGGATGTCCGAGGTGGTCCAGAAGAGCACGTTCTGCCGGATCTGCGAGCCGCTGTGCGGCATGATCGCCACCGTCGAGGACGGCACGCTGACCGCGCTGCGCCCGGACAAGGAGCATCCGTTGTCGGCCGGTTTCGCCTGCCAGAAGGGCATCGCGTTCACCGGGGTCGTCAATGACCCTGATCGGGTGACCACGCCGATGCGGCGCACACCCGCCGGATTCGTGCCGGTGGGGTGGGAGGAAGCGCTCACCGACATCACCGCAAGGCTGTCGACGGTGCTGCATGACCGGGGTCCTGGCGCCGTCGGCTGGTACATGGGCAATCCGGGCGCGTTCAGCTATTCGCACGTGCTCTCGATACTTGCCTTCATCAAGGGCCTGGGTGCGAGCACCCACTTCTACACAGCGTCCTCGCAGGACACCAACAGCCGGCTGATGGCCAGTCAGCTGCTCTACGGCACCCCGACCTCGGTACCCATTCCGGACCTGACCCGCACCGACCTCCTCGTCGTGATGGGCGCCAATCCGGTGGTTTCCCACGGGAGTTTCCTGACCGCGCCGCGCATCAAGGACCGGATGCACGACATCGTCCGGCGGGGCGGCCGCGTCGTGGTGATCGATCCCCGCAAGACCGAGACCGCGGCCCAGTTCGAGTGGTGCGGCATCGTGCCCGACACCGACGCGTTGCTGTTGCTGTCGCTGCTGCACGTGATGTTCGCCGAGGAACTTGCGCACACGTGCGAAATCACCACCCGCGCAGACGGTCTCGACTGGCTGGGGGACCAGGTGACGCCGTTTGAGCCCGAGGCCACCGCGGCCCGCACCGGGATCGACCCCGAGGTGGTGCGCGGGCTGGCCCGTGACCTCGCGACGACCCCACGCGCAGCCGTCTACGGGCGACTGGGGACCTGTGTCGGCCGGCACGGCACCCTGACGTCCTACCTGATCGACGTCGTCAACCTCGTCGCAGGCAACTTCGACGTCCCGGGCGGTTCGGTCATCAGCGGAATGGGTCTGCCGGGACAGCGGTGGGTGAACGTCGGCATGGGCGCACTCTTGCGGCGGACCTACCGGCGCCGGCGTTCTCGCATCGGCGGCTTCCGGGCAGTCATCGGCTCCGAGCCGGCGGCGCTGATGGCCAAGGAGATGACCACCCCGGGCGAGCGCCAGATCCGGGCGATGTTCATCAGTGCGGGCAACCCGGTGTTGTCGGTGCCCAACGGTGATGAACTCGCCGCGGCTCTGGACTCGTCGGAACTAGCTGTCGCATTGGACTTCTACCTGACCGAGACCTCGGCTCACTGCGATTACGTCCTTCCGGTGACGACCATGTACGAACGCGACGACTTTCCGCTGACCTTCCAGCCGTTCCAGGCCACACCGTTTCGTCAGGCCACCGAAGCGGTGATCGCGCCTGTGGGCCAGGCCCGGCAGGAGTGGGAGATCGTCGGCGAGCTGATACACCGGTTGTCGGGGCAGTCACGCGTCTTCGCGGCCCTGATCGGGGCGGGACGCGTGTCGAAGCGGCTCGGGGTGCCGTTCACACCGCGGCGGCTCGCCGACGGGATCATCCGTCTCTGTGCGGGCGGTGACCGCTTCGGACTGCGCCGTGGCGGGCTGACCTTCGCCCGGCTGACGCGCGACCACCCGCACGGGACGGTCCTCTTGCCGCATCTGAGAACCGGGGTGCTCAAGGAAACGGTCTCCTACCTGAACGGCCGGATCCACCTGCCTCACAGCGACATCGAACGTGAGATCGCCATGCTGGCCGTGCCGAACGCGCCGGCGGACTACCCGCTGCGGATGATCGGGATGCGCGAGCCGCGTTCGGAGAATTCGTGGATGCACAACGCCCCGCTGCTGATGCGTGGCGACCGCAGCCCGCACGGGCTGATGAACGCCGACGACGCCGCCGAGCTCTCGATCGGCGATGGCAGCGAGGTCCAGGTGAGCTCACCGTACGGCCGGATCACCGTGCCCGTCACGCTGACCGAGGACATCGTGGCCGGGGTGATCGCGCTGCCGCACGGCTGGGGGCACAACGGATCCGGCGGATGGCAGCTCGCGAATCGGGCCGGCGGCCCCAACGTCAACCAGTTGACCTCCAGCGAGCCCGGTGACGTGGAATCGCTGTCCGGAATGGCGTGGCTGACCGGCGTACCGGTCCGTGTCGAACCTGTGTGACATTCCGGCGCGAGGTTGGGCTAGGCGATGGCGCCGCTGTCCTTCAGGGCCTCGATGCGGTCCCAGTCCAGCCCGAGCTCCATCAGCACGATCTCGGTGTGCTCTGAGGCCTGCGGCGCCCGGGTGGTCTGCAGCGGCTCGTGGTTGAACTGCACCGGGCCGCGCACCACCTTGAACGGCGTGCCACCGTCGCTCGCCTCCACCTCGACGACCATGTCGTTGGCCAGGGCCTGCTCGTCGGTGCCCAGGTCGACCAGACTCTGGAAAGGCGCCCACTGACCCTTCATGGTCTTCAGGTGCTCGCGCCAGTACTCGAACGGCCTGCTGCGGATCGACTCGGCGATGCGCCGGGCCGCTTCCTCGGAGTTCTCGATCAACGGCATGACGTCGTTGAACCGCGGATCGTCGGCCAGTTCCGGCAGGCCGAGATGCTCGAAGGCGTCGCGGATGTAGCCGGTCGGGCTCACGATGCACAGGTTGATGGTGCCGCCGTCGGAAGTCAGGTAGTTCGCCATGAACGGGTTGACCGAGCCGACCGAATCGGGCATCAGCGAGCGCATCGTCTCACCGGTCTCCATGCCCTGCGTCACGCTGGCTCCCGCCGCCCACCACGCGGTGCTCAGCAGCGACACGTCGAGTTCGACGGCCTCGCCGGTGCGTTCGCGGTGGAACAACGCCGCCGAGATCCCGCCGGCGATGTTCATCCCGCCTATCGAGTCGCCGAACGCCGGAATCCCCTGTGAGAGCGCGCCGCCGATCTCCTCGGGGGTCAGTGCGTGCCCAACACCGCTGCGCGTCCAGAACGCGGTGCCGTCGAAGCCGCCGGTGTCGCGCTCGGGCCCCTTGTCGCCGTAGGCGCTGCCTCGGGCGTAGATGATGTTGGGGTTGACCGCGCGGATGTGCTCGATGTCGAACTTGTTCTTCTGGCGCTGGACCGGCATGTAGTTGGTCAGGAACACGTCGGCGGTCTTGGCGATCTCGTAGAGAACCTCCTGGCCGCCGGGCGTGGACACGTCGATGCCGACGCTGCGCTTGCCGCGGTTGGGATGCTCGATCAGCGGGTGACGATTCGGGTCGAGCGCGAACCCGCCCATGTTGATGAAGCCGCGCTGGGTGTCACCGCGTACGGGGTGCTCGACCTTGATGACGTCGGCGCCCCAATCGGCGAGGATCGCGCCCGCCGCCGGGACGAACGTGAACTGCGCAACCTCGAGGACGCGGACGCCCTCCATCACCTTGATCACGTGGATTCCCCTTCTGGACGACGGTGTCGAACGGCGCTTGTCGGGGAGTCTAGCGGAGGGTCAATACTGTAATGTTTACCGTTGAGCATCCGAGAATGGCGGCCCCGGAGGTGTCCGATTGAGCGACGCGGTGACCGAAACAATCGACGGTACCGACACCAGTGTCGACTGGGGCCGGCGTGCTGCGCGGCGGGCCGAGCGACGGATGCTGATCGACGGCGAGTTGGTCGGCGCCGAGTCCGGCGCGCAGTTCGACAACCGCAGTCCGGCCACCGGTGCCGTGCTCGGCGTGACCGCGGCGGCCGGCGAGCGGGACATGCTACGCGCCGTCGCCGCGGCACGCACCGCCTTCGACACCACCGACTGGTCGACGAACCGGGAGTTGCGCAAACGGTGCCTGGCTCAGCTGCAGGACGCGATCGAGTCCGAAAAAGACGATCTGCGAACCGAACTCGTGGCCGAAGTGGGTTGCCCGGTGATGACGACCGAATCCGCCCAGCTGGACTGGCCGCTGGCCGAGTCGCTGCGCTACCCGGCTTCGCTGGTCGACGCGTTCGAGTGGGAGCGACTGCTCGACGGCGGCGGACTGTTCGGCGAGCGCAACATCCGCACGGTGGTCAAGGAGCCCGTCGGCGTGGTCGCCGCGATCACCCCGTCGAACTTCCCGATCGAGGTCATCCTCAACAAGCTCGGGCCCGCGCTGGCCGCCGGCAACACCGTCGTCCTCAAGCCCGATCCGAACACCCCGTGGAACGCCACCCGGCTGGGCCGGCTCATCGCCGAGAACACCGACATCCCGGCCGGGGTGGTCAACGTCGTGCCCACGCCGTTCAATGAGGTCGCCGGTCTGCTCGGGACCGACCCGCGCGTAGACCTGGTGTCGTTCACCGGATCCACCGCCGTCGGCAAGCTGCTGATGCGCCAGGGCGCCGACACGATGAAACGGATGCTCCTTGAGCTCGGTGGGAAGTCGGCGGCCATCGTCCTCGACGACGCCAACCCCGCGGTGATCGTCCCCACCGCGATGGGAGTCTGCGTCCACGCCGGGCAAGCCTGCGCCGCGACCAGTCGGATGCTCATCCATCGGTCGCTGTACGACCAGGCCGTCGCCGACATCACCGCCGCGTACGCGGCCATGCCGGTGGGGGATCCGGTCGACCCCGGCACCCTGGTGGGCCCAGTGATCAGCGCCGCGCAGAGGGACCGCGTGCTCGCCGCGATCGACGGGGCGCGCGCCGCAGGCGCCGAGATCACCGTGGGCGGCGGTCCCGTCGAGGGGCTGCCGGAGCATCTCGCCGACGGTCACTACGTCGCGCCGACCGTGGTGGTCGGTGTCGGCAACAGCGCCGCGATCGCGCAGCAGGAGGTGTTCGGCCCGGTCCTGGTGCTGCTGCCGTTCGACGATGACGACGACGCCGTGCGCCTCGCCAACGACAGCGCCTTCGGGTTGGCCGGTGCGGTGATGTCGCGGTCGGCCGAGCGTGGGATGAGCATCGCCCGCCGGGTCCGGACCGGATCCTTGGGCGTAAACGGCGGAATGTTCTACGGCGCCGACGCCCCGTTCGGCGGCTACAAGAGCAGCGGCATTGGAAGACAGTGCGGGGTCGAAGGATTCCAGCAGTACCTGGAGACCAAGACGATCGCCCGGCGCGAGCGCAGGCGCAGCTGATCACCACCTCGCGACCAGGAATGCTATTCCGCGACGGTACGGTGCTTTGGCGTGGATTCTGACGCTGGTAGGCGGGGCTACTGCGTGGCGGGCGTGAACGTGACCGGCAGCGCGGTCGGGGAGCGGAACGGCTGGCCGTGGATGTGCGGGTCGTCGTCGGTGATCAGCTGGATTTCCGACAGCCGGCTCAACAGGGTTTCCACGGCCACGCGGGTCTCCATCCTGGCCAGGTGCAAGCCCATGCAGGTGTGCTCACCGGCGGCGAAGGAGAGGTGCGGGGTCCGGGGGCGAAAGATGTCGAACTCCTCGGCGCGCTCCCAGCGGGCCTCGTCGCGGTTGGCCGACCCGATGCACACATCGATCACCGAGCCGGCCGGGATCTCGACGCCGTCAACCTCGGTGTCCTCGTTGGCGAAACGCTGCACGGTCGTCAGCGGGGTCTCGAAGCGCAGCCCCTCCTCGATGGCCGCGCCGATCAGCGAATGGTCGGCGTTGACGGCCTCGAACTGCTCGCGATGGGTCAGCAACAGGTAGAGCAGGTTGCCCGACGAACGGAAGGTGGTCTCCAGGCCCGCCGGCAGCAGCAGGCGCAGGAAGGAGTAGATCGCCTCGTCGGTGAGGCGTTCGCCGTCGATCTCGGCCGACACCAGAGCGCCGATGATGTCATCGGTCGGCGCGGCTCTGCGCTTGTCGATCTGGGCGAGGAAGTAGTCCCTGAGCGCTGTCGACGCCTCGAACGCACGCTTGTACTTGATGGTGTAGCTGATCAGTTCCACGGCGCGCTTACGGAACCACGGCAGGTCCTCACCGGGTAGGCCGAGCAGCCGCGAGATCACCCGGGTGGGGAGCTCCAGGGTGAAATCGCGCACCAGGTCTGCTTGCCCCCGGTCGACGATCTCGTCGATCAGACCGTTGACGACCGGCCGCACGATCTCCGGTTCCCACCGGCACAGCGATCGCGTCTTGAACGCGGCGGACACCAGATTGCGGTGCTGCCAATGGGTTTTGCCCTCCATGGCCAGAATGGTGGGGCCGATGAACAGTCCGATCGTGGAATCGTAGATCCGTGAATTGAACACCTTGCCGTCCCGGAACACCCGATTGACGGCGTCGAAGGAGACCGCGGCGTACAGGTTTTCGGGTCGTAGAGAGTCAGGGGTCTTCGACCAGTCCATCACCGACCCGCGGAACACCCCGCCGTCGGCACGTCGGCGCGCGAACATCGGGTAGGGGTCGCGCAGATCTATGGGCTCGCCCTTCGCGAGGTCCTGCGCCGGAGTATCCACGCCAATACTGTAACGCTTACAGTATCGACGTGTACAGCGTCGCCCTACAGTGTGATCGGCGTGCCGGCCGTCATCGACGTGACGAACCCCGAATCCACATGCACATCCTGGCCGTTGATCCACTTCGCGGCGTCGGAGGCAAGAAACGCGATGACGGGCACGATGTCCTCGACGGTGCCGTGTCTGCCGTAGGTGTCGCGCAGTATGTCGAGGATCTCCTTGCCCATCGTCTGTTCGAAGTCGGCGAGGATCGGGGTCTGCACCGGCCCGGGGCTGACGGTGTTGACGCGCACCCCGTATCGGGCCAGCGCGGTGCCGGCGAGCCGCTTGGCGTACAGGATCACCGCCTGCTTGGAGGTGGTGTACACCGGATACGACGGATCCTGGCGGGACTGCCAGGCGGCGACGCCCTCGGCATCGGTGGCGGCCAGTAGTTCGGAGAGCTCGTCGAGGCGCTGCTCCCAGCCGATGCCGGCGATCGAGGCGACGGCGACCACCGAACCGCCGCGGCGCATGCGCGGCAACATGCCCTCGACCATCTTGCGCATGCCCAGATAGTTGACCGTCAGCACGTCGTCGGCCGGCGCGGTGCCCGGAACCCCGGCGACGTGCGCGAGCACGTCCCAGTCCGAGTCGAGGTCGGCGAGCAGGCCGGCGATGCTCTGTGGGTCACGCAGATCGCACTGCGCGTGCGCCGCGGCGGGTGTCTCGTTGGGGCGCAGATCGACCGCCAGCACGTCGTCACCGTTGTCGTGGAAGTGCGCGGCGACGGCCGCGCCGATGCCCGAACCTGCTCCGACGACGACGATCTTGCGCTTCTCAACCTGCATGGGCACGACTTCCGCAATTTCCCGAATGGTCGACAGTAAGGACGACTGTAAACAACTCGCCGACGGCCGGCAATGCCGTGCCGGATGTTACCGTTGCGCTTACCGCACGCGTTGCCGGACAGAGGGGTCGGACATGACAGTGCTGCTGGGCGGTATGACCGCGAGCCGGCCGGAACCGATGGCGGAGTTGCTCGGGCGTCAGCGAAGTGCGTTCGTCGCCGACGGACCTCCCGACGAGGCTGCGCGCCGCAACCGCATCGACCGGCTGTTGGCTCTCGTGCTGGACAACGCCGACGATTTCGTCGACGCGATGGCAGCCGATTACGGTACCCGGCCAAGGGCCGGAACACTTTTCACCGAGATCATGGGCATGATTTCGGTGGTCGAACACACCAGAGCCCATGTGCGGCAATGGATGAAACCCGTCAAACTGATGCGCCCGGCCCGGCCGCTGGGGTTGCGGGCCGAGGTGCGACCGTCACCTCTGGGGGTCGTCGGGATCATCGGACCCTGGAATTTTCCGCTGAACCTGGTGGTGCTGCCGGCGGCGGCGGCGTTCGCGGCGGGCGATCGGGTGATGATCAAGATGTCGGAGGTGACGCCGCGGACCGCTGCGCTGATGCAGGCGGTGGCGCCGGCCTACTTCGACGCCGGGGAGCTGGCGGTGGTCACCGGCGACGCCGCGGTGGCCGCGGAGTTCGCCGCCCTGCCGTTCGACCACCTGTTCTTCACCGGGTCCCCGGGTGTCGGCGCGCTGGTCGGACAGGCGGCCGCTGCGAACCTGGTCCCGGTGACTCTCGAGCTCGGGGGCAAGAACCCGGTGGTGGTGGCGCCCGCCGCGGACCTCGCCCGCGCGGCCACCCGAATTGCGCAGGGCCGCATGATCAACGGCGGTCAGGTGTGCGTGTGCCCCGACTATGTGTTCGTGCCCGCCGACCGCTTAGAGAAATTCGTCGCGGTCGCCCGCGACACGCTGCGAGACATGTTCGGCTCCATCGTGGACAACACCGACTACTGCTCCTCGGTCAACGAGGCGAACTTCGACCGCGTCGTCGCCCTCATCGAGGATGCCCGGGCCAAGGGCGCCCGGGTGGAAACGGTGGCACCACCGAACGAGACGCTGCCGGACCGCCGGACTCGCAAGATCGCGCCGACCATCGTGCTCGACGTCGACGACGGCATGCGCATCGCCGACGAGGAGACGTTCGGACCGGTGCTCACCGTGCGGCCCTACCGCCGGATCGCCGACGTCGTCGACTACGTCAACGCGCGCCCCGCACCGCTGGTGGCCTACTGGTTCGGTCCCGATGACGCCGATTTCCGGTGGTTCGTCGAGCACACCCGAAGCGGCGGTGTGGCCCGCAACGACTTTGCCGCGCAGATGATTCCGTCAGCGGCGCCGTTCGGCGGGGTGGGTCGCAGCGGCATGGGCGCCTACCACGGCAAGGCGGGTTTCGACGCGTTCAGCCACTACCGCACCGTGGTCGGCAGCGATCTGCCGTTCACGATCACCGGTCGCGCGGCGCCACCGTTCCCGGCCTCGATGCGCCTGACCACCGCGCTGGGGCTGCGGATGGCCCACCGGCGCACCCGCCGTCGACTTAGGAACCGCTGACGACCTGCTCCCGCGCCCACCGGTAGTCGGCCTTACCCGCCGGACTGCGCTCGATCACCGGCCGGAACACCACTGCCTTGGGCAGCTTGTAGCGCGCGATCACCGCCGAGGCGTGCTCGATCAAGTCGTCGGCGGTGGTGCTCGCGCCGTCGGCGAGTGCGACCACGGCGACCACCTCCTGGCCCCAGCGGTCACTCGGCCGTCCGGCCACCACGACGTCGGCGACGGCCGGATGCGACGCGATGGCCGACTCGACCTCCTCGGCGAAGATCTTCTCGCCGCCGGAGTTGATCGTGACCGAATCGCGGCCGAGTAGTTCGACCGCCCCGTCGGCGAGGTGTCGGGCCCGGTCGCCGGGGACCGAGTAGCGCACCCCGTCGATCACCGGGAACGTCGCCGCGGTCTTGGCGGCGTCGCCCTTGTAACCCAGCGGGACGTAGCCGCGCTGGGCCAGCCAGCCCATCCCGTCATGGCCCGGTTCCAGGATCGAGCCGAGATCCTCCGCGGCGACGAACGTGTCAGGTCCGGCGGTGAACTTCCCGGTCGACACCGCGCCCGGCGCCGACATGTGCGTCATCTGGGCGCCGGTCTCCGACGAGCCGACCCCGTCGACGACCATCAGGTTCGGTTTGGCGTCGATCAGGCGCTGCTTGGCGGTCGGGGTGAGCTGTGCGCCGCCGTTGGCCACCACGGCCAACGCCGACAGGTCGGCGTCGGTCCGTTCGAACGCCTCGGCCAACGGCCGGGCCATGGCGTCGCCGACCACCGTGACCGCCAGCACCTTCTCCCGTTCGATGGTGGCGATCACGTCGTCGACGTCGAGGTGGCTGGTGACCGGCGAGAAGACCACGGTCTGACCGGTGTTCATCGCGGTGAAGACCGCCCACTGCGCGGCGCCGTGCTTCAGCGGAGGCAACACCATGAGCTTGGTGCCGGGAGACTCCACGCACCGTCGCGCGACGTCGTCCAGCGTCGAGATCAGCTCGCCGGTGTAGAGGCTGCGGCCGCCGAACGAGGTCATGAAGATGTCGTGCTGACGCCACAGCACCCCCTTGGGCATGCCGGTGGTTCCGCCGGTGTAGAGCACGTAGAGGTCGTCGGGCGACGGTTCGACTGGCGGCGGATCGGAGGGCTCGTCGGCCACGATCGACTCGTAATCGACTGCGCCGGGCAGCAATTCATTGCCCGAATTATCGGCGATCTGGATGAGCACCTTGAGGTCGGGCAGGTCGGGCAGTACTTCGGCCAGCCGCGGCGCGAATGCGCCGTGATAGAGCAGCGCGGTGGCGCCGGAGTCCGACAGCAGATAGTGCAGCTCGCTCTTGACGTAGCGGTAGTTCACGTTGAACGGCGCGACGCGGGCCCGCCACGCCCCGAGCATGCCCTCGATGTATTCGGGACCGTTGTGGGCGTAGATGCCCAGCAGATCCTGACCGACCTCGTGGCCCGGCAGCTCGGAACGCTCGGTATGGCAGCCGAGCCCCCGGGCGTGCAGGTAGGCGCCGAGCCGGTTGGAACGCTGCACGATCTGCGCGTAGGTGTAGCGACGGTCGCCCTGGACGATGAACTCGCGGTCGCCGATCACGGCCGCGACGGCGTCGGCGGCAGCCGGGACGGTGAACTGAATCGACTCGGTCATGCGATGGACTCTAGACGGCGACGCCCGCCGAGTGGACAGATGGCCGAAAGTTGTATGCCCATGGGGCTACCTCCAGGTGTCGAGCAGTTCGTCGGTGGTGGTCACGGTCGCCAGCAGCGACAGCGTGTTGTCGATGACGGCGGCCGCATAGTCCGCCGGTACCCCGGCGACGGCGTCCCGGGGGACGACCACCCGGTAGCCCGCGTTGACGGCGTCCATGACGAGGTTGGTGATCGCGACGTTCACCGACACGCCCACGGCGACGATCGTGCGCACGTCGAGGTTGCGCAGGACCGCGTCCAGGTCGGTGCCGCCCATCGGCCCCAGCCCGTGCCACCGATGCAGTACCAGATCGGTTGGCTGGGCGTCGATCTCCGGTACCAGCTGGGTGCCGGGACTACCCGGGGTGATGTCCACAGCGGAGGCCCCCAGCGCGAAGATCTTGGCGTTGTGGTTGGCTCCGCGCCCGTCGGCGCGGCGCTGAAACAGACAGTGCACGACGGATGCGCCCGCGGCGCGGGCCACCGGCAACAGCCGGGCGATGTTGGGCAGCGCCTCGCGACGCGCCTCGTCGGCGAGCGCGGCCAGGCCGGCGTCGGGCCCCACCACCGCGCCCTGACATTCCTGGGTGATCACGGCGGTATGCGCCGGCGCCACGAGCTCGGCGAGGGGAACCCTCATGCGGTGGTCGTACCCGCCGGCGGCACCTCGGCGGGAACCTCGTAGAACCGCTGCGCCCACTTGCGCATCGCCATGTACGGCTTTGCGTCGATCTTGGCCAGCGGCGGGTTCTCCACGTACTTCTGATAGCGCCAGATGTCGCAGTCCTCCCACACCGTCTTGAGGAACTGCCGCTGCACCCTCTCGATCACTTCGGGCGGCGGCACATCAGAGGTCTCCCCGATCAGCTTGGGCCACCAGATCGAATAGAACATGTCCGAGACCTCGTCGTCGACCGGCGTGCAGGCGAAGATCAGCCGGTGGTTCGACGAACCTTCGAACGCACTCATCGCGAACCCGAGGCCGGAAAAGTGGCTGTGAATCTTCAGCGCCATCGCGTCCGGGTCGTCGCTGCGCGCGTCGGGCCAGCCGGTCAGGAACCGCCACTCCTGGTCGACGTGTTCCCAGTGCAGGCAGACCGGTGTCACCGACGCGCCGTGCACATAGCGGAAGTGCGAGCTGTCGGGCCCGTTCTCGGCGACGATCTGCGGATGCACCGGAATGGCGTCCGCGCGGCTGGAGAACTCCGGATAAGGCCGGTAGTAGGCGTTCGCGTCGGTCTCGAACTGCGGGAACTTCCAGAAGATGTCCGGCAGTTCCCACTGCGGTTCCTTGCCCTGGGGCTGGTGCCACACGAAGATGCAGCCGTACTGCTCCTTGACCGGGAAGGACCGCAATCGCAGACCGCGGTTGGGGCGGTCCGGCTGGTAGGGGATGTAGGTGTTGTCTCCCTCCGGGCCCCAGCGCCAGCCGTGGAACGGACACTCGACGCAGTCCCCGACCACCTTGCCGCCGTGGCCGATGTGCGCGCCGAGGTGTTTGCAGTGCGCTTCCAGGACGTGCAGACGACCCGATTCGTCGCGGTATGCGGCCAGATCTTCGCCGAAATACTTGAGCGCCTTGACCTCGCCCACCTCGTACTCGGCCGACCAACCGATCATGAACCACCCGGTGACCTTCCAGGTGAAGGGGACTTTCATGACGACTCCTCTGCTGCGGCGGCCATCCGGCGCACGGCGGAAACGGATTGTGCGGATCCGCCACGGGTGCCTGTGGGCATCGATACTGTAACAGCGACAGTATGTCGAGCCCGGAGGAACCGTGACGATGGAACATGGCGCGGCCCGCTTCGACGTACTCGTGGTGGGGGTCGGCTTCTCCGGCCTTTACGCGCTGCACCACCTACGCGAGCTCGGCCTGCGGGTCCGGGTGCTCGAGCGCGCGCACGACGTGGGCGGTACGTGGTTGTTCAACCGCTATCCGGGGGCGCGCTGCGACATCGAGAGCATCGAGTACTCCTACAGCTTCTCCGAGGAGATCCAGCAGGAGTGGGTGTGGACCGAGACCATGCCGGCCCAGCCGGAGATCGAGGCGTATCTCAACTTCGTCGCCGACCGGCTCGATCTGCGCCGCAACATCGCGTTCGGCATGGACGTCGTGGCCATGACATTCGACGAGGACGCCGGCGAGTGGTTGGTGCAGACGGGGACGGGGGAGACGTTCGCGGCTCCTTTCGTCGTCGCCGCCACCGGGATCCTGTCAGTGCCGCTGGAACCGTCGATACCCGGCATGGACACCTTCGGTGGCAGCTCGTTGTTCACCAGCCGCTGGCCCGAGCGCGGTGCCGATCTGACCGGTCTGCGGGTCGGGGTGATCGGCACGGGTTCCACCGGGGTTCAGCTGATCCCGGTTGTTGCGCGGGAAGCCATGCAGCTCAAAGTTTTTCAACGTTCTCCGGCCTACACGCTGCCCTGGGAGGTGCGCAAGTTCGAACCGGGCGAGCTCGACGAGCTCAAGGCCCGTTACCCGCAGATCCGCGCCGCCCAGCGCGAACATCCTGTCGGCGCGGCGCGGCTGAGCGCATTCTCGGTGCTGCTGGAGATGCTGACCAAGCCGGCGCTGAAGTCCGCCTCGGAGCAGGAGCGGCGGCGCGCGGTCGACGAGAACGGCATCATGGGTGTGCTGAACTGGGGTGACCTGTTCTTCGACATCGAGGCCAACCAGATGGCCGCCCGGCTGTACGGGCAGGCCGTGGCCCGCATCGTCACCGACCCCGACACCGCCAGGGCGCTGACACCGAGCCACCCATTCGCGTGCAAACGGCCGATCATCGACCAGGGCTACTACGAGACCTTCAACCGCGACAATGTCACGCTGGTGGACCTGCGCGACGATCCCATCGTGTCGGTGCGTTGCGCCGGGCTGGAGACCGAACGCGGCCTGCACGAACTCGACGTGCTGATCTATGCGACGGGATTCGACGCGATGACCGGCGCGCTGAGCCGGATCGACGTGCGCGGCCGTGCCGGGGCGTCGCTGGGGCGATTCTGGGCCGAGGAGGGGCCGTTGAGCTACCTCGGTCTCGCGGTCGCCGGCTTCCCGAACCTGTTCACCATCCAGGGGCCCGGAAGTCCCTCCGCGGCATCGATTTTCGTCGCACCGTTGGAGCAGAACGTGGAATGGATCGGAGCCTGCCTGACCTATCTGCGCGGACATGGCTACCACACCATCGAGGCGCTGCCCGAAGCCCAGCAGCAGTGGATCGACGATGCCACCGCACTGGTGGCGCCCACGGTGCTCGTACACCCGTCGTGCAACTCGTGGTACAACGGCGGCAACGTGCCCGGCAAGAAGCGCATGTACATGGGCTACACCGCGGGCATCCCGGAGTACCGTCGCCGCTGCGACGAGGTCGCGCAGGCGGGTTACCGCGGATTCAAACTCGCGTGATGCCCGCGCTACCCGGCGCCGTAGGTGCTGACCAGTCGCCCTCGTACGTAAGCCAGTTCCTCGGCGACGTCGTACGGATAGGCCTGCATGATCCACTGATATGCGGTACCCAACACGGACGCGCCGAAATCGTTGACGGCTCTTGCGATATCGACGTCGGCCCGCACGGACCCGTCGGCGATCCCCTGACGCAGACCGGCCTGGACGGTGTTGGCTGCACGTTCGAGCCACATGCGGATGTACGGATGCGCCTGTGAGCTGGTCTTGGCGGCTTCGAAGGTCAGCACGAAGACTGCTCGGCACAGGTCCGGGTCCTCGGCGTGCAACAGCGCGATCCGGTCGACATGCGCCAGCGCCTGGGTCAGCCCGTCGGAACCGGGATCCGGCGCTGGGCTCAACTTCTTCTCGTACTCGGTGGCGAATAGGGTTTCCAGCAGCGCGTCCTTGCTGCCGTAGCGGGCGTGCACCATCGCCCTGCTATAGCCGGCGCGTAGCCCGATCTCCGCAGCTGTCGTTGCTTCCCAACCCTTTTCGCCGATCAATGCCACGGAGGCCTGTAGGAGTCTGCGAGCCGAGAGCTCAAGGCGCTGAGGTTGGGTCAACCCTGCGGCGGGAGAAGGCACCCTTGCATGTTAAACGCCGGACCCCTAACTTAGTTGCGCGGCGTCAAATAAGTGTGGGAGGTCAACGGTGACTTCGAGTGGCATGACCGACGCGCGGGAGACGGCGGCGGTGCCCCGCTCCATCGCCGAGATCACGCCACGGTGGCTGACCGAGGCGTTGCGTACCGATGCCGGACTGTCGGGTGCGAGCACGGTGACCGATGTCCGTGCCGAACGGATCGCCGAGGACTCGGGGTTCTCGTCTCTGCTCTACCGTCTGTACCTCACCGGCACCGGGGAGGTGCCCGCCAGCCTGATCGCCAAACTGCCCGCGGAGTCCGAGGCGCGTGGTGCGATGGAACTTCTCGACGGTTACCGGCGCGAACTCAGGTTCTACCGCGACGTGGCCGGGCGCGCCCCGATGGACACGCCGCGGGTCTACACCGCCCGGATTGCCCAGGATTCCGTCGATTTCGTGCTGCTGCTCGAAGATCTGCGGGACTGGGACAATGCCGACCATCTGGCGGGGCTGTCGGTCGACCGTGCGCGGTTGGCGGTCGCGACTCTGGCGGCGCTGCACGCGTGGTCAGCGGATCCGGTGAATGTCGGCGTCCTGCAGGACTTTCCGAGTCTGTCGACGCCGGTCGTCCGTGACCTGCTGGTGCCGGCGTTCGCGCCGGGATGGCAGGTATACCGCGACAAGTCCGGCGCCGCCGTGCCCCGCCGGGTGGCGCGCTTCGCCGACCGGTTCGCCGAGTCGGCCCCGCAGGCGCTGTCGGCGCTGACCGAGCACTCGATGCTGCTGCACGGCGACATCCGCGCCGACAACATGTTCTTCGACGGTGACCGTCTGAAGATCGTCGACTTCCAGTTCGCGTCGGTGGGCTGCGGCGCCGCGGACATCGGCTACCTGGTCAGTCAGGGTCTGCCGGTCGCGGCGCGCCGGGGACACGACGAGTCGCTGGTGCGGGAGTATCTCGGGGTGCTGCGGGACCGGGGCCTCACGTCCTACGGCTTCGACGACGCCTGGCGGCACTATCGATTCGCGGTGGCCTATGTGATGGTGCTCCCGGTCATCACCCTGATCGGCTGGGACACCCTGCCGGAGCGCTCCCGGGCACTGTGTCTGGAGCTGACTGCCCGCGCCGTCGCCGCGGTCGACGACATCGATGCCGTGGAGGTGTTCGCATGACGCGGTCGGCGCGTGACGTGGTCGAGCAGTACAACTTCGTGGTCTGGAATCACCGCGACCTCGCGCTCGCCGAGGAGTTGATGGGCGACACGGTGGTCCGGCACGATGTCGGCGAGTCGACGACTCTGACCCACGAGCAGGCGGTGGCCCGCATCGTCGATCACTGGGATATGTTCGAGACCATCCGTTTCGACCTGAACCTGGTGGTCGCCGGCGACGACGGCGAACATGTGGCGATCGTGTACCAGTCACCGATGACGCTCAAGGACGGCACCGAATACACGATCAGCAGTATGGAGATCTTCCGCGTCGTCGAGGGCAGGATCACCGAGGTCTGGAATTGCGGTTACAAGCAAGGAGTTTGGGCATGACGTCGAAGCCTGGGAGCGGAGCGACATCGCAATGAGACAGTCGGAGGCAAGCAGCGACGCGCCGTCGGGAAACGACACTGTATCGGAGGAGCTCGGTTTCTACCTGCTGGCCGGAGCCGGCGGCGAGGGCCCCGCCACGCTGATGGACGAGGCCCGTCGCGGTGAGGAGCTGGGCTTCGGAACGGGATTCATTTCCGAGCGCTGGAACGTCAAAGAAGCCTCGTCATTGACCGGCGCGGCGCTGGCCGTCACCAGCCGCATGCAGATCGCCACCGCGGCCACCAACCACAACACGCGCCACCCGCTGATCACCGGTTCGTGGGCCACCACCATGCACCGGCTCTCCGGCGGGCGGTTCACCCTCGGCATCGGCCGCGGTATCGGCGCGATCTACAACGCTTTCGGGATACCGACGGTGACCACCGCGCAGATGGAGGACTTCGCGCAGGTGATGCGCAAGCTCTGGCGCGGCGAGCTGATCTTCAACCACGACGGGCCGCTCGGCAAATACCCGGTGCTGTTCCTGGATCCGGACTTCCGCGAGGACATCCGGCTGGCCATCGTCGCGTTCGGCCCGCAGACACTGGAGCTGGGCGGCCGCGAGTTCGACGACGTCATCCTGCATACCTACTTCACCCCGGAGACGCTGCAGCGCGCGGTCAAGACGGTCAAGGACGCCGCCGAACGGGCCGGCCGTGACCCGGCGTCGGTGCGGGTGTGGTCGTGCTTCGCGACGGTCGGGGATCACCTGCCCGAGGAACTGCGGTTGAAGAAAACCGTGGCCCGGCTGGCCACCTACCTGCAGGGGTACGGCGACCTGCTGGTCAACACCAACGGCTGGGATCCGGCTGTGCTGCAACGGTTCCGCGACGACAAGGTGGTGCAGTCCTTCGGGGGCGGCATCGACCACAAGGCCACCGCCGAGCAGATCGAGCACATCGCCACGCTGATCCCCGACGAGTGGCTGGAGCCCGCGGCCACCGGCTCGCCGCAGCAGTGCGCGGCCCGGGTCCGCAAGGAATTCGACTACGGCGCCGACGCGGTGATCATGCACGGTGCCACGCCCGACGAACTCGAGCCGGTGATCGCCGCCTACCGGAGCTCGTGAGGTCGGGGTGTCCGTCCTGCCTCAGTGCTGATGAACACGCCGACATCCCTGGCGGCTAGGGGGTGATCGCCGTGCGGGTCACCGGTTGCGCCGCGAGCTGCCGGCTGTAGAGCCCACGCTCGAGCGCGTCGAGCAGCACGTCGCGCGTCTCCTCGGGATGGATCAGGTCGTCGAAGCCGAGGTGCCCCGCCGACCGGAACGACGCGTCCACCTCGGCCTGGCGCAGTTTGGCCTCGATGTCCTCGGTGGCGTGCGACGCCCGGCTCAGGGCCGCTGCGCTCATCGCGCCCATCGTCGCGCCCGGGTACGCGAACGTCGCACTCTGATTGTCGAAGCCCAGCAGCGACATCACCATCGACCCGAAGCCGTACGCCTTCCGCAGAGTCACATGCAGTTTCAGCGTCGTCGCGGCCGTCTGCGCGGCGAACATGCGGGCCCCGCTGCGCAGCACCCCGGTCTTCTCCGACCGGCTGCCGGGCAGCATCCCCGGGTTGTCGGCCAGGAACACGATCGGTAGATGAAACGCGTCGGCGACCATGATGAAGTGCGCGGCCTTGTCGGCGGCGTCGGCGTCGATCGAGCCGGCCAGCACCTTGGGCTGGTTGGCCACCACCGCCACCGGGTGGCCCCCGAGGTGGGCCAGCGCGGTGATCATCGCCGGCCCGAACTTCGGCTGCACCTCGAACCAGGCGGTGTCGTCGAATACGACGTCGAGCACCGCGCGCATGTCGTACACCTGGCGGTTGCCACGCGGCACGATCTCCAGCAGCTCCGGGGTGGCCCGGCGGGCGGTCGACTCGCTCGCCGGCCGCGGCGCCGGATACGACCACGCACTCGACGGGAAGTAGGACAGATAGCGCCGGATGTCGTCGAGCACCGCGGCATCGTCCTGGCCGAGGTTGTGGATCACCCCGCTGGCCAGCGCCACCGACGGGCCGCCCAGGTCCTCCTTCGAGATCTCCTCGCCGGTGGACTCTTTCACCACCGGCGGGCCCGCGGTGAAGATCGCGCCCTGGTTGGTCATGATCGTCCAGTCGCACACCGGCGCGACCAGCGCGCCGTGCCCGGCCGACGGTCCGAACAGCCCGCTGACCGTCGGCACCCTGCCAGAGCACTGTGCCTGTGCCAGCAGGTCGGTGGGCGTGCGCCCGTAATGCTCGCCGCTGGGCCGGAACCCTGCGCCCTCCAGCAGCATCACCATCGGAACGCGATCTCGCAGCGCCAGTTCGGCCAGACGGTACCGCTTCGCGTTGCCGCCGGGTCCGATGCTGCCGGCCAACGTGGTGAAGTCCTCCGCACCGACCAGCACCGGTCTGCCGTCGATCAGACCGGAGCCGGTGACGATGCCGTCGGCGGCGATGTCACCGCCGACCAGGGTGCCGAACTCGCGGAAGGAGCCCTTGTCCAGCAGATGGTCGAGGCGCCCGCGCGCGTCGAGCTTGCCCTTGCCGTGGTGCCTGGCGAGGCGCTCGTCGCCGCCCATGGCCCTGGACACCTCACGCCGGCGCGTGAGCTCGTCGAGGGTGTCCTTCCAATCCTCGGCACTGGCCATGCGCATACTCCTGTCCTCGGCCGGCACGCGACTTCCGGCGTTGACCTTACTGAATTGCTTACTGTAGCTTCATTCAGCATGGGTGCTGGAGGCGGCCTGAAGGTGGACGCTGCCGTCGTCAGTCAACTGTCCCAGGTTCCCGCCGCGGCGAGAACGCTGGAACGGCGGGGCTACGACGGTTGCTGGACGGCCGAGATCAATCATGATCCGTTCCTGCCGCTGACGTTGGCCGCCGAACACACGCACAGCATCGAGCTGGGCACCAGCATCGCGGTGGCGTTCGCGCGCAACCCCATGACGGTGGCCCAGATCGGTTGGGATCTGCAGGACTACTCGCAGGGGCGGTTCATCCTCGGCCTGGGGTCGCAGATCAAGCCGCACATCGAGAAGCGGTTCAGCATGCCGTGGAGCAGGCCCGTCGCGCGGATGCAGGAGTTCGTGCTCGCCCTGCGCGCGATCTGGGCGTGCTGGCGTGATGGCTCCCGGCTGGCCTTCGACGGCGAGTTCTACACCCATAAGTTGATGACGCCGATGTTCGTCCCGCCCGGCCAGCCGCACGGCGATCCGTTGGTCTTCGTCGCCGCCGTGGGAGACCGGATGACCGAGATGTGCGGCGAGGTCGCCGACGGTCTACTCGCGCACGCGTTCTCGACGCAGCGCTACCTCCGGGAGGTCACGGTCCCGACGTTGACGCGGGGGATCGAACGGGCCGGCCGTAAGCGCGCGGACATCGAGGTGGCCAGCCCGTTGTTCGTCGTCACCGGCCACGACGAACAGCAGCTGGCCACGGCCGCGGTGGCGACCCGCAAGCAGATCGCGTTCTACGCCTCCACGCCGGCCTACCGAAACGTGTTGGAGCTGCACGGCTGGGGCGATCTGCAGACCGAGATGCACCGGCTCTCGCGGCTGGGTGACTGGGACACGATGGGGTCGCTCGTCGACGACGCCATCCTCGAAGAATTCGCCGTCGTCGCGTTGGTCGATGACGTGGTGGACAAGATCCGGGCACGGTGCGACGGCCTGATCGACCGTGTGCTGGTGGGCTTTCCGCCGTCCATCGACGAGGCGACGGTGGTCGACCTGGTCACCGATTTGCGCGCCTGCGAATGATGAAGGAGATGTGATGAGCGTTCGTATCGCCGACGAGGCGGCCAAGGTGTTCGCCGATCCCAGCGCCTACGCCGACGAAGCGCGGTTGCACGCGGCGATGACCCGCCTGCGCGCCAGCGCGCCGGTGTCGTGGGTCGAGGTAGCCGGCTACAACCCGTTTTGGGCCATCACCAAGCACGCCGACATCATGGCCATCGAGCGCGACAACATCGTCTTCACGAACTCGCCCCGGCCCGTGCTGACGACCGCCGAAGGCGACGCCCAGCACGCATCCATGGGCATCAGCACCCTGATTCATCTCGACGATCCGCAGCATCGCAAGGTCAGGGCGATCGGCGCGGACTGGTTCCGGCCGAAAGCCATGCGCGCGCTGAAGGTTCGCGTGGACGAGCTGGCGAGGACCTTCGTCGACCAGATGTACGAGCGCGGCGGCGAATGCGATTTCGTGCAGGAGGTCGCGGTGAACTTCCCGCTGTATGTGATCATGTCCCTGCTGGGCATCCCGGAGTCGGATTTCGGCCGGATGCTGACCTACACGCAGGAACTGTTCGGCAACGACGACGCCGAACTTCAGCGTGGGGCCTCGATGGAGGAACGCGGGCTGGCGCTGTTCGACATGTTCAACTATTTCAACGAGATCACCGCGGCGCGTCGGGCTCACCCCACCGAGGATCTGGCCTCGGCGATCGCCAACGCCCGTATCGACGGTGAACCGCTGTCCGACATCGACACGGTCTCCTACTACCTGATCGTCGCCACCGCCGGCCACGACACCACCAGCGCCACGATCTCGGGCGGGTTGCAGGCGCTGATCGAGAACCCCGATCAGTTGCGGCGGCTGCAGCAGAACCCCGACCTGATGCCGCTGGCGACCGAAGAGATGATCCGGTGGGTGACCCCGGTCAAGGAATTCATGCGGACCGCCCAGCGGGATGCCGAGGTCCGCGGCGTGAAAATCGCGGCGGGGGAGTCGGTTCTGCTGTCATACCCGTCCGGGAACCGGGACGAGGATGTGTTCGCCGATCCGTTCACCTTCGACGTCGGCCGTGACCCCAACAAGCATGTCGCGTTCGGCTACGGCGTGCACTTCTGCCTGGGTGCCGCGCTGGCCCGCATGGAGATCAACAGCTTCTTCACCGAGCTGCTGCCGCGGCTGAAGTCGGTCGAGCTGGCCGGCAAGCCCGAGCACATCGCGACGATCTTCGTCGGAGGGCTCAAGCACCTGCCGATCCGGTACTCGCTGACGCGCTGATGTTCAACGACCCGCCGAAATCGCATTCCACGCGGCTATCGCGCGACTTTTCGCGCATGGAATGCGATTTCGGCGAAAGCTAGTCGCTGCCGGAATTCCCCCGGGCGGCTGCCCTGAGGGCATCGAAATGCCCTGCGCCGCCGCCTCGTTCACCCTCCTTATGGTGGGATAGGGCTTGGATGGAGACGTCGTGTCCTTCGGCGGCTTTGCGTAGGGCTCCGACGGTGGCCTGGTCTTTGGGGATGTGGCTGAACGCGTCGAAGTGATACCAGCGCATCGCGTTCTGGTAG
>NZ_JBTBFV010000045.1:0-44019 GCF_054786995.1 Mycobacterium sp. ZZG | reverse complement strand
CGTCATCACCGGCCAGGGTGGTGTCGGCCATCACCAGATTCAGTGCGATCGGCACCGGCCCGGCAGCGGGATGCCCGGTGACGCGTTCATAGATCGTCTCGGCCATCACCTGCCCGCGCGGGCGCCCATCACCGCTGGTGTCAGCGGCCCGCCGGCAGGCCGCATACAACCCGACCCCCTGGGCCAGCGGCAGCCGCACCGTGACATAGACCATGGTGTTGGGGGCGGGCCGGCAGGACACCGCACAATCAGCGGCGCTGCTGTTGATCCGTGCCACCACCGCGGCGGCGTCCAGGCGGGCGGTGATCTTCTTGGCCTCGGCCTCCACGCGGCGGTTGCCCCACCCCGTCAACCGCGACGGATCGGCACACAGTTCTTCATCGAGTTGGCGGCGATGCTGCACCGACAGGCAGGCGGATTCCCGCACGATCAGGGTGGCCCGCCACTCCGAGAGCGCCCCGCACGCCAGCGCGGCCAACGTGTAGGGCATCTCCTGCACCAGGGCCTGAGCCAACCCGAGATGCCGGCCCCCGCACACCGGGGCATCACGGCGGGCCAACGCGATCTCGGAGGCCAACCCTTTACCGCGCCGATCGGCGCGGATCCCGGCAGCGTCCTCGGCGGCGCGGCGTTTGGCCGCCCACAACGCGGTCGCGCGGGCCTGGGCGGCGGCCGCGGCCGACTTCAGCGCTTCACACCGCTCGACCACCGCCCGCAACTCGGCCTGCGACGCCCCCTCATCAACATCGAAATCGACATCGAACACACTTTCGAACATAAACCCGACGCTACCCTGCACCTCTGACAACCCCGCCCCACCAGCCGGAAGATCTGACCGCAAGGCAGGCGGGGAGACAAGCCATCGTCACCCGATCCGCGAAGAGCTGATCGACGAAGTCAGAGCCGCCGCATCACGATCAGGTTGTCCTGGAGCAGTCCTTGCTGACCGTCCGGCCCGACGGCCTCACGCTCCACCGTGCCGATCCGGACCTGATCCCACTTCCCTTCTCCGAGGTCGATCGACGCCAGCACCTCGTCGACGGTCGGGAAGACATGGTCGCGCACGTGTACCGCCCAGGGCGGCGCCGCCGCATGATCGACGACCACCAGCAGGCCACCGGGCGCCACCGCCCGCGCGGCCGCGGCGAAAATGCGCTCCCGGTCCAGATGCACCATCGACTGCAGGAACTGCGCCGACACCAGGTCGAACGCGCCGTCGGGGAATGTCTCGGACAGGTTCATCTGCACCAGCCGCACCCGGTCCGTCAACCCGCGTGCCGCCACCTCGGCGGCGGCACGTTCCAGCGCAGTCTCGGAGATATCGACACCGACGACGTGCCAGCCCTGCTCGGCCAGCCACACCGTGTCACCCCCCTCCCCGCAACCGAGATCCAGTGCCCGGCCTGGCTTTTCCAGTTGGGATGTTTCGGCGAGCCACCGGTTCACCCGCCCGCTCCAGATTCGGTCCCTCTCGGCGTACCGGTCCTCCCAATGCTGTTTGACCTCAGATGCCATCGTCACTCCTCCAGAAAACTCGCCACTATTGATGCTGCCGCCGCAGACCCGGCCGCCACCGCGGCCGCCACCTGCGGCATCTGCGCGCACACGTCGCCCGCCGCAAACACGCCGGACACCGACGTTCGGAACATTCCGTCCACCTCGATCGCCTCCACCGAAACCGGGCCCGGCGCAGCGAATCTCACGCCCAACTCAGCCGCGAGTGCCGAGCGCTGGTGCAGCGTCGCGGCCACCAGCAACCCACGCCGGGCCAGGCTGGTTCCGTCCGCGAACACCACACACTCCAATTCGCCGTCCCGCGAAACCAGTTCGGCGACCGGCTGCTCTTCGGCCACCACTCCGGCTTCGGCCAACCGCGACCGGTGCGTGTCGGTGAGATCCTGGCTCAGCAGAACGACGTCCTCGCTCCAACCGCGCAGCAGCGTCGCCATGTGCACTCCGCGATCGCCGTCGGCCAGCACCGCCAGCGACGAATCGCGAACCTCCCAGCCGTGGCAGAACGGACAGTGGAACACCGACCTCCCCCACAACTCCGCCAGTCCCGGGACCGCCGGAGACTCGTAGCGCATTCCCGTCGCGAGAAGCACCCGTCTGGCCCGCACCGTGTTGCCCTCGGCCAGGACCAAGGTGAACCCGCCGTCCGCGACGGCGTTCATCACCTGCCCGTCGACCACCCGCACGCTGGGATAGGCAGCCAGCTCTCGACGTCCCCGCGCGTAGAGCTCCGAAGGCGGCACACCGTCAAAGCCAAGCAGGCCGCCGATCCCGTGAGCGGCGAGATTGCTCTGCGCACCGGCGTCGACGACGAGCGTGTGCCGACGCGCCCGGCCGAGTACCAGCGCGGCACTCAGCCCGGCAGCGCCGCCACCGACGATCACGCAGTCCCACAACTTGTCCATGAGACGACCTTGCACCGCCGCGCCATCGGATGCCAAGCTGATTTGCCATGAAGGCAAAAGACGAGAGCGTGGACGTCCGGGTGCGGCGACGCCTGCGAGACCTGCGCATGCAGCGCGGCATGACGCTCGAGGATGTGGCCACCAAGTCCAGTATCGACGTCTCCACCTTGAGCCGGCTGGAATCCGGAAAGCGCCGGCTGGCACTGGATCATCTGCCCCGCCTGGCGGCTGCCCTGTCGGTCAGCACCGACGAACTGCTTCGCGCCCCCGACGTCGAGGATCCCCGGGTGCACGGGCGCTCACACACGCACAACCAGATCACGTTCTGGCCGTTGACCGGGCAGGGACCGGCGGGAGGTCTGCACGCCTACAAGATCCGGGTCAGCGCCCGAAGGCGCACTCCCCCGCCCGAGCTACCGGTCCACGAAGGTCACGACTGGATGTACGTGCTGTCCGGCCAACTTCGCCTGCTGCTGGGAGACCGCGACTTCACGATCAAACCCGGTGAGGCCGTGGAGTTCTCGACCTGGACCCCGCACTGGTTCGGTGTCGTCGACGGACCGGTGGAGGCCATCGCGCTGTTCGGCCTGCACGGTGAACGCGTGCACGTGCACGGCGATCACAGGTAGGCGGTCTGGTTGACCAGACGCACCGAGGCGGCGCCGTCAGGGTAGAACTCCGCGATCGACAGCGACGCCAGGTCCAGATGCAATCGGTACAGGATCGCCGGCCCCGCGTCGAGGGCCATCCGCAGCAGCGTCTTGATGGGCGTCACGTGGGACACCAGAAGCAGGGTCTTGCCCGGGTGCTCGGCGATCAGCCGCTGTCGCGCCCTCGACACCCGCGTCGCGACGTCGTCGAAACTCTCACCACCGGGCGGAGGCACGGAGGTGTCACGCAGCCAGCGCCGGTGCAGCTCGGGGTCCCGTTCGGAGGCTTGCAGGAACGTCAGCCCTTCCCAGGCACCGAAATCCGTCTCGATCAGGTCGTCGTCGACCTGGACGTCCAGCCCGAGCGCCTTGGCCGCGGCGGTCGCGGTGTCGTGGGCGCGCTGCAGCGGAGACGAGACGACGACGTCGACACCGCCCTTGCCGGCGAGGTACCGGGCTGCCGCGTCGGCCTGCTGGACGCCCAGTTCGGTCAGCTCGGGATTGCCGCGGCCCGAGTAACGACGTTCCACGGACAACGCCGTCTGCCCGTGCCGCAACATCAGCAGCTTGGTCGGCGCACCCTTGGCTCCGGTCCAGCCTGCCGGGTTGGTGACTACTTCCGTTGTCGCCGTGGATGTCTCCCTGCGTGATGCCGCGTCCATCGCCTCGTTGGCGAGCCGGTCGGCGTGGCTGTTCTCGGCGCGGGGAATCCAGGTGAAGGTGATGCGTTCGAACCTGCGCGCGAGGTCGCCGGCCTGACGGTGCAGCGGCGCCAGGTCGGGGTGTTTGACCCGCCAGCGGCCCGACATCTGCTCCACCACCACTTTGGAGTCCATGAAGACCTCCGCCTCGGTGCCACCCGCTTCCGCGGCGGCTTCGAGGCCTGCGATCAGACCCCGGTATTCGGCGACGTTGTTGGTCGCGGTGCCGATCGGTGCGGCCACCTCGGCGAGCACCGCATCGTCGTCCACCGACCGGACCACTGCACCGTAACCGGCCGGCCCGGGGTTACCGCGCGACCCGCCGTCGGCCTCAACAATCACTTTCATGGACGAGAAGCCTTGACCCGCAACAGGATCGCCGAGCACTCAGGGCACCGCAGCACGTCGTCGTCGGCGGCCGCGGCGATCCGCGCCGATTCGCCCTTGTCGATCTCGATCCGGCAGGCTCCGCAGCGACGGCCTTGCAGCACACCGGCGCCCACGCCGCCGCGCGCACGTTGGCGTTCGTAGAGCGTGACGAGCTCGTCGTCGATCGCGGCGACTAGTTCCGCACGCCTGGCCGCCGCCCGCCCCTCGCCCTCGGTCAGCTCGGCGCGGGCGACGTCACATGCGCGTTGCGCGTCGTCCAGCGCGGTCTGCAGTTCGTCGACGGTGGCCGACTCGCGAGCCTGGTCGGCCGCGAGATCCTCGCGTCGCTGCATGACCTCCAACTGGGAATCCTCGAGGCTGGCCTGACGCCGCTGCAGGGTTTCCAGCTCGTGCTGCAGGTCGGCGAGCTGCTTGGGGTCGACGGTCCCGCCGTCCAACAGCGCGCGGTCGCGGTCTTCGCGCTGACGCACGCCGTCGATCTCGGTGTCGAACTTGGCGATCTGTGCGTCCAGGTCGGCCAGCGCGATCTGCAACGCGGCGAGGCGGTCGTTGGCCGCACGGTGCGCGACCTGCGCCTCCTCCACCGCCTTCTGCTCGGGCAGGTTCTTGGCGCGGTGCCCGAGCCGGCCCAGCTCGGCGTCGAGCTCGGCCAGCTCGGCGAGCAACTGCTGTTGTGCCACTGAGGCTTTCACGTCAACATCCCTCGACATTCCATGGATCGGTACGCACGTCGGACACCGTGACAGGCAGCGACGAGCCGAAGTGGGTGCGCAGCAGGGCCGCGGCTTGATGGCACCACGGGAACTCGGTGGCCCAGTGGGCGGCGTCGATCAGCGCGACGTCCGAGGCGCGGCGGTGTTCGTCGGCCGGGTGGTGGCGCAGATCGGCGGTGACGTAGGCCTGCACCCCCGCGGCCGCCACCTCGGCCAGCAGCGAGTCCCCCGCCCCGCCGCAGACCGCGACGCGGGACACGACCGCGTCGGGATCACCGGAGGCGCGCACCCCCCAGGATGTGCTCGGCAGCGCGGCACGGACCCGGGACACGAACGCCGACAAGGGTTCCGGTTCCGCAAGGATCCCGATACGCCCTAACCCGACGTCGCCGGGCGGGTTCTGCAACGCCACGATGTCGTACGCCGGTTCCTCGTAGGGATGTGCGGCGCGCAACCCGGCGAGCACCGCGCCCCGTCGGGCGGCCGGGGCCACCATCTCGACGCGGTCCTCGGCGACGTGTTCGACGGTGCCGACCGTCCCGATCGCCGGTACGGCGCCGTCGCCCGGCAGGAATTGACCCGTGCCCGCCACACTCCAGCTGCACTGCGAGTAGTCGCCGATCTGCCCGGCGCCGGCGGCGAACATCGCCGAACGCACCGCCTCGGCGTTCTCGACCGGCACGAACACCACCCACTTATCGAGCGCAGGCCCGGACGGCACCGGCGACAGGACGTCGCACACCTCGAGACCCAAGGTGTCGGCCAAGGCGTCCGACACCCCGGGCGACGCGCTGTCGGCGTTGGTGTGCGCCGTGAACAGCGAGCGGCGGGTGCGGATCAGCGAGTGGACCAGCGCGCCCTTCGTCGTGTCCACCGCCACCGAATCCACTCCCCGCAGCAGCAGCGGATGGTGGGCCAGCAGCAGGCCGCCCTCGGGCACCTGCGCCACCACCGCGGCGGTGGCGTCCACAGCCACGGTGACCGATTCCACCGGCTCGGCCGGGTCTCCGCAAACAAGCCCGACGGAATCCCAGCTCTGCGCCAGACGGGCAGGATAGGCCGCTTCGAGCACGTCGATGACGTCGACCAACCGGACACTTGCCACATCACGACACTAGTGCGCGCGAAGCCACTCCGAACCGAGCGGCACCCCCGGCGCGGGCTCAGGGACAATGGACGCGTGACTGACATGCTGGACAGCACCCGCCGCGTCGCCCCCGTCGGGCGCGGCGACCTGGTGATCTTCGACCTCGACGGCACCCTGACCGATTCCGCCGAGGGCATCGTCGCCAGCTTCCGTCACGCCCTGCACTCCGTCGGCGCCACCGTCCCCGACGGTGACCTGGTCAGCCGGATCGTGGGGCCGCCCATGCACGTCACACTGAGTCAGATGGGCCTCGGTGAGCGCGCCGACGCCGCGATCGCCGCGTATCGCGCTGACTACGTCAGCCGTGGCTGGTCGATGAACCGGCCGTTCGAGGGCATCCCGGCGTTGCTGTCGGATCTGGGTACCGCAGGCGTGCGGATGGCGGTGGCGACGTCGAAGGCCGAACCGACGGCTCAGCGAATCCTCGCCCACTTCGGCCTCGACGTCTGCTTCGAGGTCATCGCCGGCGCCAGCCCCGACGGCACCCGGGCCGTCAAGTCCGACGTCGTCGCGCGCGCCCTGGAGCAACTGGCGCCGGTCCCGGACCGGGTGGTGATGATCGGCGACCGCTTCCACGACGTCGAGGGCGCCGCGGTCCACGGCATCGGCACCATCGTGGTCGGCTGGGGCTACGGCCACCGTGACTTCACCGACGGCGACGGTGGCGCGCTGGCGCACGTCACCGATGTGGACGACCTGCGTGAGGTGCTCGGTGTCTGAGGTGCTGCACGTGACGTTCATCTGCTCGGGCAACATCTGCCGCAGCCCGATGGCCGAGAAGATGTTCGCCCACCAGCTCGATCAACGCGGGCTGGCCGGTGTCGTCCGGGTCAGCAGCGCGGGCACCGGCCACTGGCACGAGGGTGAGCCGGCCGACCGTCGCGCCGGGCATGTGCTCCGCGCGCACGGCTACCCGTCGGCGCACCGCGCCGCCCAGGTCACCGACGACCACCTCTCGGCCGACCTCATCGTGGCGCTCGGCCGCAATCATCTGCGGATGCTGCAGCACATGGGGGTGCCGGCCGAACGGCTGCGCCTGCTGCGCTCCTTCGACTCGAGGTCGGGGGCGCATGTCCTCGACGTCGAGGATCCGTACTACGGCACCCAGGACGACTTCGAGGACGTCTTGACGGTGATCGACGCGGCGCTGCCGGGCCTGCACCGCTGGGTGGACGAGCAGCTGGCCGGACGGGAACGGGTGGGCTGACGATGCGACGGTGGGCCTTTCTGCTCCGACCACAATGGCTGGCGCTGTTCGTGGTCGTCCTGGCGTTCGCGTACCTGTGCTTCACCGTGCTTGCGCCGTGGCAGCTGGGCAAGAACACCAAGACCTCCCGGGAGAACGACCAGATCTCCCGCTCCCTGACCGCCGAGCCGGTTCCGGTGACCAGCGCGCTGCCGCAGCAGGATTCGGCGGCCCCGGACGAACAGTGGCAGCAGGTCACCGCGACGGGCCGGTACCTGCCCGAATCCGAGGTGCTGGCCCGGCTGCGGCTGATCGACGGCGACCCCGCGTTCGAGGTGCTGGTGCCGTTCGCCGTGGACGGCGGGCCGACCGTGCTGGTCGACCGCGGATACGTGCGCCCGATCGAGGGATCGAAGGTGCCGGAGTTCGATGCGCCGCCGACGGGGACGGTGACGATCACCGCGCGGCTGCGTGACTCCGAGGGCGTCGCCCGGGACAAAGCGCCGTTCGAGGCCGACGGCGTGAGGCAGGTGTACTCGATCAACATCGAGCAGATCTCGGCTCTGACCGGTGTGCCGCTGGCCGGTTCGTATCTGCAGCTGGTGGACAACCAGCCCGGCGGGCTCGGGGTGATCCCGCTGCCGCACCTCGACGCGGGACCGTTCCTGTCATACGGCATCCAGTGGATCGCGTTCGGCATCATCGCCCCGATCGGCGTCGGGTATTTCGTGTACTCGGAGATTCAGGTGCGCCGCCGCGAGAAGGCGCAGGCCGACGCCGAATCCGAGCTCACGGATGACGAGGCCGCACCGGTCACCACCGAGCAGAAACTCGCCGACCGCTACGGCAAGCGACGCTGACCGCCGCTGCCGCGGCGACCAGCTGAACCGCGCGGGACAACCGGACCGCCCGCGACAGATCGTCGACGGCCGGGACGCGCCCGTCCCCCAGCGTGGGCCGGATCTCCAGCTCGTGCGCGTACTGCGTCGGCCCACCGAGCCGTACCCCGAGCGCGCCGGCGAACGCCGCCTCGGCCACCCCGGCGTTCGGGCTCGGATGTCGGCCTGCGTCGCGTCGCCAAGCCCGCCACGCCCCGACCGGTGAACCTCCGACCGCGGGCGCGCACAACACCACCAGCAGCCCCGTCACCCGCGCCGGGACCAGGTTCACCAGGTCGTCGAATCGTGCTGCAGCCCAACCGAACCGGGCATACCGCGACGATCTGCTGCCGATCATCGCGTCGAGCGTGTTGGCGCCGCGATACACCAGCACCCCGGGGGTCCCGCCCAGCGCCGCCCACACCAGCGGGCCGATCTGCGCGTCGGAGGTGTTCTCCGCGATCGACTCCAGGGCGGCCCGGGTCAGCCCCGCCGCGTCGAGCACCGAAGGGTCGCGCCCGCACAGCGACGGCAACAACCGCCGCGCGCCGTCGATGTCGCCGGCGCCGAGCAACTCCGCCATGCGCTCACCGGTGCGGCTCAGCGTGGTCCCGCCCGCGGCGGTGAACGTCGCCGCCGCCACGCACGCGGCCTCGGTCCACCGGCTGCGCCGCCGGGCGGCCCGCTCCAGCACGAGCCCCGTGGCGCCGACCGCCCCGAGCAGCGCCGCGGTGTGCGCCACCCCGGCGCGGCGGTCGTCGGCATAGGTGCGCCGCTCCAAAGCCGCTGCCACGCTGCCAAACAACGCCACCGGATGCCCGCGGCGCGGATCACCGAAGCACAGGTCCGACACCACACCGACAGCCATGCCCAAGCCACGCGCGAACATCCGCGCAGCGTCTCACAGCCGGAAACCGGCGATCCCCCCGAGGTCGGGGTGACACACTGTGCCGATGGCTGATGTGATCTTGACCGCAAAGACCATCATCACGATGGACGACGCCGTTGCGCGGGCGGAGGCGGTCGCGGTGTCCGGCGACAGGATCGTGGCGGTGGGCAGCATCGAGGACTGCCGCGCCGCGCTGCCGGGCGCCGAGGTGGTCGACACCGGGGCCGCTGCGTTGGCCCCGGGATTTGTTGAGCCGCATGGCCATCCATTGATCAGCGGGGTTGCCACCCAGGCGCCGGCCAGGTCGATCGCCCCATGGGACTGCCCGACCTGGGCCGACGTCCAGGCGGTGTTCGCCGACGCGCTTGCCACCAGCGAACCCGGCACCCCGCTGTGGTTCGCCGGCTACGACGCGCTGCTGCACGGCCACCCGGCACCCAAAGCCGATGAACTCGACCGGATCTTCGGGGACCGCGTCACCGTCGTCACCGACAACTCCGGGCACGGCGCGTACTTCAACTCGGCGCTGATCCGCAACAACGGCTGGGACGCCAAGCCGCCCGCCGACCCGGTCGCCTCCCACTTCGGACGCAACCCGGACGGATCGCTGAACGGCCAGGGCTTCGAGTTGCCGGTGGTCACCGCCGTCACCATGCCGCTGATGGCACAGATGGGCGACCCGCTGGTCTCGGCCGCGCACTATTACGCGCTGATGGCGCGGGGCGGCTACACCTCGACCTCGGACATGACCTACGACCCGAAGTTCGCCGCCGGCTACGAGGCGCTGGCCGCCGCACCGTCGTGTCCGCTGCGGGTCAGCATGTGGGAGATGTCGGTCACCGACACCTATTCCGAGCCAACCACTTTCGCGGCGGGTGAGGAATGGCTCACCAAGGCAGGTGTCAAACTGTGGACCGACGGCTCGCCGTGGGTGGGCAACATCGCGATCTCGTTCCCGTACCTTGACACCGAGGCAACCCGCACCGCAGGCATCGATCCGGCCACCGCGGGGGGCGCGGATTCGATGAACTACAGCCGCCAACAGCTCGACGCGATCCTGGACCGCGCCGCGCCCGCGGGTTGGCAGATGGCCTTCCACGCCAACGGCGATCTGGCCCTGGACTTGGCGCTGGACGCCTATGAGGACGCGCTGACCCGACACCGCCTGGTCGGCACCGACCACCGCTGGCGACTGGAGCATTGCGGTGCGGGAACCCGGACACATTTCAACCGGGCCGCCCGGCTCGGGGTACACGTGTCGCTGGCGCCGTTCCAGTACTACTACTGGGGCGAACTGCTCGACGGGGCGATGTTCGCCCCGGAGCATGGGGCGCGTTGGGCGGCGTTCGGCGACGCCGTCGCCTCCGGCGCCTGTGTGTCGCTGCACAACGACGGTTCGGTGTCGCCGCCCGAGCCACTGACCAACATCGCCACCGCGGTGACCCGCCGTACCCGCAAGGGCACCGTGCACCGCCCCGATCAGGCGATCACGCTGGACCAGGCCTGGCGTGCGCAGACCGTCGACGCCGCCCGTACTCTGCACCGCGACCAGCTGGTGGGATCGATCACGGCGGGCAAGCTGGCCGACTTCGTCGAACTGACCGCCGACCCGTGGACGGTCGCACCCGACGCGCTGATCGACACCGTGCGGGTGGCCGGAACCTGGCTGAGCGGCCGCCGGATCGATCTGGACGAGTTCCTTGCCGCGGTGGCCGGCGCCGACAACACCGAACATGCGCACCTGGCCGTGCGCGACACCAAAGCGTGCTGCTGAAAGAAATTCGTCAGATTGCCGCAGCCGTCCGCACGGGTAACGTTCTGCCATGTTCGAGAAGATCACCTCCACCGCAGTCCAGGTTGCCGAAGGCCTCGGGGCCCTCGTCGGCGTCCGCGCCGGCACCGAGGAGCCGATGTACGTGCAGGAGGCGACCGTAGCGAGCATCGAGGTACGCCGGTACGGGCCCCGCATCGCGGCGCAGACCACCGTCACCGGTGACGAGGAGATGGCCCGCAACGCCGGGTTCCGCCGGCTGGCCGGCTACATTTTCGGTGGCAACCACCGCAAGACCTCGATCGCGATGACCGCGCCGGTCGCCCAGCAGAACGAGAAGATCGCGATGACGGCGCCGGTCGCGCAGTCCCGTGACGCCGGCGGCCAGTCGGTGATCCGGTTCTTCATGCCGTCGAAATGGTCGATGGAGCTTCTCCCGGAACCCGACGACGAACGGGTGGAACTGGTCGAGGTGCCGAGCGAGACGTACGCGGTGCTGCGCTTCACCGGCGACCGCAGCCCGCAGGCCGTCGCGGCCAAAAGCGAAGAACTTCTCAAAGGCCTGCAGGGCAGCGGGTTCACGCCCCAGGGCGAGCCGATGGCCTGGTTCTACGACCCGCCGTGGACTCTGCCGTTGCGCCGCCGCAACGAGGTGGTGGTCTCCGTCAGCGGCGCCGGCTATCCGGGCCGCTGATCGGCGCACAGATCCTGTTGGTGGGCGCGGACGGTATCGAACCGCCGACCGCTGGTGTGTAAAACCAGAGCTCTACCACTGAGCTACGCGCCCGATCCCGGGCAGGCTACACGGCGCAGCCGCCCAACCGGAAATTCCGTCAGTTCGTGTTTAACGCCTCCAGCGCCTGGGTCCACACCGCCTGATCCCTGACCTCGCCGGGCTCCTTGCACTCGGCGAAGCGGATGATCCCGGCACGGTCAATGACGAAGGTGCCGCGGTTGGCGAACCCGGACGCGTCGTTGAACACCCCGTAAGCCTGGCTGACCTCGCCGTGCGGCCAGAAGTCCGACAGGACCGGAAACCGGTAGCCGCGGTCGGTGGCCCACATTTTGTGTGTCGGCGACGGGCCCACCGAGACGGTCAGCGTCGCGGTCTCGTCGTTGACGAAATCACCGATGTGGTCCCGGATTTCGTCGAGCTCACGCTGACAGACCCCGGTGAACGCCAACGGGAAGAAGACCAGTACGACGTTCTTCGTGCCGCGGAAAGCGCCCAGCGTCACCGGCTGGTTGTTCTGGTCCTTGAGCGTGAACTCCGGTGCGGTTTGGCCGACGGAGAGCATCACTAGCCGCGCTTGCCGGCGGCCTTGGATTTCGGCTGTACCAACCGGCTGGCGATCCAGTCGCCGAGGTTGGCCGACGAGGTCTGCATCAGGCCCGCAGTCGGAGCGGACTCGGCGATCTCGGCGGGCTGCACGTGTCCGGGCTTGCCCGTCTTCGGGGTGACCACCCAGATGACACCGTCGTCGGCGAGCGGGGTGATGGCATCCATCAGGGTGTCGACAAGGTCGCCGTCACCGTCCCGCCACCACAGCAGCACCACGTCGACGACTTCGTCGGCATCTTCGTCGAGTAGGTCGTTGCCGCTCTCGTCCTCGATGTCGGCCCGGATGTCGTCGTCGGTGTCTTCGTCCCAGCCCACCTCCTGCACAACCTGATCTTTGTGGATGCCCAGCATTCGGGCGTAGTTCGGGGGATCACCCGCCGACACCGTCGGTCCTCCTTCAGCCGCGTTGGCGCACCGTGCGCTCGGTCACGTTCGAAGTCCTATCGTCGCATGCCCAGCGCTCACAGCAAGCCATGTAGCGGCAGGTTCATCGGTATGCCGCGTCGCATCGGTCCAACGCGGTGGTCTTGGAGGCGTTCAACCGCTCGATCGCGGCGTTGAATTCGTCGGTTCCGTAGTTGCCCGCGATCGACGTCGCCACGCCCCTGGCTGCATCGACCCAGCTGTTCAGCGCGTCGCGCAGCTCCGGGGTCAGCGGGTCCGAGAGGCTGCCGGCGACCAGGTCGGCGCTGTGGTTGAGCGCGTCGACGGCCGGACCGGCGGTGCGGCCGATGTCGGCGGGATTGTTGTTGAACGCGTCGACGTAGGTGTTGACCGCACCGATGGCCTCGGCGCTGCTGGAGCTCATCGCCTCGCACGAGGTGCGGACGGCCTCGACGGTCAGCGACGCCTGCCGCTGGGACTCGCGGGCGCTGGAACTGGCCGCGGACTCCTCGATCGACGCCGACACCGACGCCCGGTACAGCGGCGCATCCCCCTCGGCGACCGCGGCGTCGCCGTCGGTGACGCTGGTGCACCCCACGACGATCATCGCCAGCGCGGCCAACGCGCCGGTCACCGATGCGGCGAGCCGCACGGTGCGGACGCCCCACCGACCGATCAGCACGGTCTGCAGACGTTACCGGGTCGGCTGCCAGTTCACCCGGCACTTCGGACCCGCTAGTGCGCATCGGGCAGGATTAGACAAGGATGGAAAGCCGCGTACGCGGGAAGCAAGGTAACCCACCGAGCCGAAGCGGACGTGTTTAAACCGCCTAACAAGGAGCGGATGTTGACCACCGAGTTCGTGCGCCAGGACCTGGCCCAAAACTCCGGCAGCGCAGCAGAACCCGACCGGGTTCGCGTGATCAGAGAAGGCGTCGCGTCGTATCTGCCGGACATCGACCCCGAAGAGACCGGCGAGTGGCTGGAGTCCTTCGACGACCTGCTGGACCGGTCCGGTCCGGCCCGTGCCCGCTATCTGCTGCTCCGCATGCTCGAGCGTGCCGGTGAGCAGCGCGTCGCGATCCCGGCACTGACCTCCACCGACTACGTCAACACGATCCCGACCGAGCTGGAACCCTGGTTCCCCGGCGACGAGGACGTCGAGCGCCGCTACCGCGCCTGGATCCGGTGGAACGCCGCGATCATGGTGCACCGCGCACAGCGCCCGGGAGTCGGTGTGGGTGGCCATATTTCGACGTACGCGTCGTCGGCGGCGCTCTACGAAGTCGGCTTCAACCACTTCTTCCGCGGCAAGAGCCATCCCGGCGGCGGCGACCAGATCTTCATCCAGGGCCACGCCTCCCCCGGTATCTACGCGCGGGCCTACCTTGAGGGCCGGCTCACCGAGGACAAACTCGACGGCTTCCGCCAGGAGCACAGCCATCCCGGCGGCGGGCTGCCGTCCTATCCGCACCCGCGGCTGATGCCGGACTTCTGGGAGTTCCCGACCGTGTCGATGGGCCTGGGCCCGATGAACGCGATCTATCAGGCGCGGTTCAACCACTACCTGCACGACCGGGGCATCAAGGACACCTCCAATCAGCACGTGTGGGCGTTCCTGGGCGACGGCGAGATGGACGAGCCCGAGAGCCGCGGCCTGGCGCACGTCGCCGCACTGGAGGGCCTCGACAACCTGACCTTCGTGGTCAACTGCAACCTGCAGCGCCTCGACGGCCCGGTGCGCGGCAACGGCAAGATCATCCAGGAGCTGGAGTCGTTCTTCCGCGGCGCGGGCTGGAACGTCATCAAGGTGGTGTGGGGCCGCGAGTGGGACGCGCTTCTGCACGCCGACCGCGACGGCGCGCTCGTGAACCTGATGAACACCACCCCCGACGGGGATTATCAGACCTACAAGGCCAACGACGGGGCCTACGTCCGCGACCACTTCTTCGGCCGGGACCCGCGCACCAAGGCGCTCGTCCAGAACATGACCGACCAGGAGATCTGGAACCTCAAGCGCGGCGGTCACGACTACCGCAAGGTCTACGCCGCCTACCACGCGGCTATGGAGCACAAGGGTCAGCCCACGGTGATCCTGGCCAAGACCATCAAGGGCTACACGCTGGGCAAGCACTTCGAAGGCCGCAACGCCACGCACCAGATGAAAAAGCTTGCGCTGCAGGATCTCAAGGACTTCCGCGACGCCCAGCGCATCCCGATCTCCGACGAGCAACTCGAGAACGACCCCTACCTGCCGCCGTACTACCACCCGGGCCCGGAGGCGCCGGAGATCCGCTACATGCTCGACCGCCGGCGCGCCTTGGGCGGCTTCCTGCCGGAACGGCGGACCAAGAGCAAGGCGCTGACGTTGCCCGGCCACGACACCTACAAGGCTCTGAAGAAGGGGTCGGGCAAGCAGGAGGTCGCCACCACCATGGCGACCGTACGTACGTTCAAAGAACTGTTGCGCGACAAGAACATCGGGCCGCGAATCGTTCCCATCATCCCCGACGAGGCCCGCACCTTCGGGATGGACTCCTGGTTCCCGAGCCTGAAGATCTACAACCGCAACGGCCAGCTGTACACGGCCGTGGACGCCGAGCTGATGCTGGCCTATAAGGAGAGCGAAGTCGGCCAGATCCTGCACGAAGGCATCAACGAGGCCGGGTCGACCGCGTCGTTCACCGCGGTGGGCACGTCGTATGCCACCCACAACGAACCGATGATCCCGGTTTACATCTTCTATTCGATGTTCGGGTTCCAGCGCACCGGTGACGGCCTGTGGGCGGCGGCCGACCAGATGGCCCGCGGGTTCCTGCTGGGCGCGACGGCCGGCCGCACGACGCTGGTCGGCGAGGGCCTGCAGCACGCTGACGGCCACTCGCTGCTGCTGGCGGCGACCAACCCGGCCGTGGTGGCCTACGACCCGGCGTTCGCTTACGAGATCGCCTACATCATCGAGAGCGGCCTGGCCCGCATGTACGGCGAGAACCCGGAGAACGTCTACTTCTACATGACGATCTACAACGAGCCCTACGTACAGCCGGCCGAGCCTGAGGGCATCGACGTCGACGGTCTGTTGCGCGGCATGTACCGGTACCAGGCCGCGCCGGAGAAGCGCACCAACACCGCGCAGATTCTGGTCTCCGGTGTGGCGATGCCGTCGGCGCTGAAGGCCGCCGAGATGCTGGCCGAGGAATGGGACGTCGCCGCCGACATCTGGTCGGTGACCAGCTGGGGTGAGCTCAACCGCGACGGCGTGGCCATCGAGAAGGAGAAGCTGCGCCATCCCGACCGGCCCGCGCAGACGCCGTATGTCACCAAGGCGCTGGCCGAGGCCACCGGACCCGTCGTCGCGGTGTCGGACTGGATGCGGGCGGTGCCCGAGCAGATCCGGCCCTGGGTGCCGGGCACCTTCATCACCCTGGGCACGGACGGCTTCGGCTTCTCCGACACCCGGCCCGCGGCCCGGCGCTATTTCAACACCGACGCCGAGTCGATCGTCGTCGGCGTGCTCGAAGGTCTGGCTCGCGACGGCAACATCGACATCTCGGTGGCGGTCGAGGCGGCGCGGAAGTACGAGATCGACAATGTGCTGGCGGCGCCGGAGCAGACGTCGGACCCCGGAGTCGCGTAGCGACGACATCGGACCCGGAGTCGCGTAGCGACGACATCGGACCCGGAGTCGCGTAGTTGGTTAGAGGTTTCCGCCAAAACCAGGCGTAGATTTTAGGGATGGTTGACAACAACCGGTTCATCCCGCCGCGCTCGACCGTCGACGTGCTGGAAAGCGTGCCGGAGTCGGCGCTGCGCCGGCTCAAGCAGTATTCGGGCCGTTTGGCGACCGAGGCCGTGCACGTGATGGAGGAGCGGCTGCCGTTCTTCGCCGCGCTGGAAGCCAACCAGCGCGCCAGCGTCCAGTTGGTGGTACAGACCGCGGTGGTGAACTTCGTCGAGTGGATGCGCGACCCGCGCAGCGACGTCAGCTACACCGCCCAGGCCTTTGAGGTGGTGCCACAGGATCTGCGCAGGCGGATCGCGCTGCGCCAGTCGGTGGAGATGGTTCGCGTGACCATGGAGTTCTTCGAAGAAGTGGTGCCGCTGCTGGCCCGTTCCGAGGAGCAGCTCACCGCCTTGACGGCCGGCATCCTGCGGTACAGCCGTGACCTGGCGTTCGCGGCCGCCACCGCCTACGCCGACCAGGCCGAGGCGCGCGGCGCGTGGGACATCCGGATGGAGGCCAACCTCGTCGACGCGGTGGTCCGCGGCGGTACCGGAACCGAACTGCAGTCGCAGGCAGCCGCGCTCAACTGGGACGCGACCGCGCCGGCCACGGTCATCGTGGGCATGCCGCGCCCGGACCGGATGGAATTCGCCGGTGACGACGTGCGTGACGTGGCGGCCCGCAACGGGCGCGCGGCGTTGTCCGATGTGCACGGCACGTGGCTGGTCGCGGTCGTGTCGGGCGGTCTGTCGCCGACGGACCGCTTCCTGTCGGATCTGATGAAGGTCTTCGCCGAGGGCCCGGTCGTGATCGGCCCGACCGCCCCGACACTCGGCGCCGCCCACCGCAGTGCCACCGAGGCCATCGCCGGGATGAACGCCGTCGCCGGCTGGGCCGGCGCCCCGCGTCCGGTGGCCGCGCGGGAGCTGCTGCCCGAACGCGCGCTGCTCGGCGATGCGAACGCGGCCGCCGCGCTGGAAGCCGACGTGATGCGGCCGCTGTCGGACGCCGGCCCTGCGCTGGTGGAGACGCTCGACGCCTACCTTGACTCCGGCGGCGCCATAGAAGCTTGCGCACGCAAATTGTTCGTTCATCCAAATACCGTGCGGTACCGGTTGAAGCGGATCGCCGACTTCACCGGCCGCGACCCGACGATTCCGCGCGATGCCTATGTGCTGCGGGTGGCTTCCTCGGTGGGCCGGTTGAACCGTCATGCGCAGTCGACAGCCGTCTCCGCGGTGGGATCTGAGCAGGTCACGGGTGTTGGCTCCGTCACACCTGGAGGCATCTCTTAGGGATAACAGGTTGCGGCGAGGTCTCGATGGAGTCGCATCACATGCGGATTTGTGGACTACCTACAAAAACATAAGACGAGGTTCATAATCTCTTACACCGTTCAAATCCGTCTTCACAATGTTCTCTTAGAGACGTGCCTCAGACGACTGTGCTCGCATTCCTCGCGCCCGGACAGGGTTCGCAGACTCCCGGCATGCTCGCCGAGTGGCTGGAGCTGCCCGGCGCCGCTGAGCGTATCGAGGCATGGTCGCAGATCAGCGGACTCGATCTGGCGACACTCGGCACCACCGCGACGGCCGAGCAGATCACCGATACCGCGGTCACCCAGCCGCTGGTCGTCGCCGCCACGCTGCTGGCCTACGAAGAACTGAGCAAGCGCGGCGAGAACTACGGGCTCGAAGGCCCGGTCGAGGTCATCGCCGCCGGCCACTCGGTCGGTGAGATCGCCGCCTACGCCATCGCCGGCGTGATCACCGCCGACGAAGCCGTTTCGCTCGCCGCCACCCGTGGCAAGGAGATGGCCAAGGCCTGCGCGCTGGAGCCCACCGGCATGTCCGCGCTTCTGGGCGGTGACGAGGCCGAGGTGCTCGCGCGGCTGGAAGCCCTGGACCTCGTCCCGGCCAACCGCAACGCCGCCGGCCAGATCGTCGCCGCAGGCGCGCTCGCCGCCCTGGAGAAGCTCGCCGAGGATCCCCCGGCCCGCGCCCGGGTGCGTCCGCTGGCCACCGCCGGCGCGTTCCACACCCACTACATGGCGCCGGCGCTCGCCGAGTACACCGCGGTCGCCGACCGGATCAATCCCAGCGAGCCCCGCGTCACGCTACTGTCCAACGCCGACGGCCGCCCGGTCTCCTCGGCAGCCGACGCGATGGCCAAGCTCGTCGCCCAGATGACCCGGCCCGTGCGCTGGGACCTGTGCACCGCCTCCATGAAGGAGCAGGGTGTCACGGCGATCGTCGAGTTCCCGCCCGCAGGGACCCTGACCGGCATCGCCAAACGCGAACTTCGGGGGACGCCGACGCACGCCGTCAAGTCCCCCGCTGATCTGGACGGGCTCGCTGGCGCTTTCTGAGCACCCGCGCGTCGTCCAGTTGCACAAGTACAGACAGTTTCCGTCCGTTCGAAGTAACACCCGATAAATAGAAGGAGCCACTGTGCCCGCCACTCAGGAAGAAATCATCGCCGGTCTCGCCGAGATCATCGAAGAGGTCACCGGTATTGAGCCCTCCGAGGTGACTCCGGAGAAGTCGTTCGTCGACGACCTGGACATCGACTCGCTGTCGATGGTGGAGATCGCCGTGCAGACTGAGGACAAGTACGGCGTGAAGATCCCCGACGAGGACCTCGCCGGCCTGCGCACCGTCGGCGACGTCGTCGCCTACATCCAGAAGCTCGAGGAAGAGAACCCCGAGGCCGCCGCGGCCATTCGGGCCCAGATCACGGGTGACAAGTGACCCGTCCTTCCACTGCTAACGGCGGTTTCCCCAGCGTTGTGGTGACCGCCGTCGAGGCCACCACAGCGCTTGCCGCAGATATCGAGAGCACGTGGAAGGGGCTGCTGGCAGGCGAGAGCGGCATCCGGATTCTGGAGGACGACTTCGTCGACAAGTGGGACCTGCCGGTGCGCATCGGCGGACACCTCGTCGACAACGTCGACAGCCACATGACGCGCATCGACATGCGCCGCATGTCCTACGTGCAGCGCATGTCGAAGTTGCTGGCCGGCCGGCTCTGGGAGACCGCGGGCAAGCCCGAGGTCGACCCCGACCGGTTCGCCGTGATCATCGGCACCGGTCTGGGCGGCGGCGAGAAGATCGTCGAGACCTACGACGCGATGAACGAGGGCGGGCCCCGCAAGGTCTCCCCGCTCGCGGTGCAGATGATCATGCCCAACGGCGCGGCGGCGGTCGCCGGCCTGGAGCTGGGCGCCCGCGCCGGGGTCATCACCCCGGTGTCGGCGTGCTCGTCCGGGTCGGAGGCCATCGCCCACGGTTGGCGTCAGATCGTCATGGGTGATGCGGACTTCGCCGTGGTCGGCGGCGTGGAAGGCGGCATCGAGGCACTGCCCATCGCGGCGTTCTCGATGATGCGCGCCATGTCCACGCGCAACGACGATCCCGCCGGGGCTTCGCGGCCGTTCGACAAGAACCGCGACGGGTTCGTGTTCGGCGAGGCCGGCGCGATGATGATCATCGAGACCGAGGAGCATGCCCTGGCCCGTGGCGCCAAGCCGCTGGCCCGCCTGATGGGCGCGGGCATCACCTCGGACGCGTTCCACATGGTGGCCCCGGCCGCGGACGGCCAGCGTGCCGGCGCGGCGATGAAGCGGGCGATGGAGACCGCCGGGCTGTCCCCCAAGGACATCTCGCACGTCAACGCGCACGCCACGGCTACCCCGATCGGTGACACCGCGGAGGCCAATGCCATCCGCGTCGCCGGTGTGGAGCACGCCGCGGTGTATGCGCCGAAGTCGGCTCTGGGTCACTCGATCGGCGCCGTGGGTGCTCTCGAGTCCCTGTTGACGGTGCTCGCGCTGCGCGACGGGGTCATCCCGCCGACACTGAACTACGAGACACCGGACCCTGAGATCGATCTCGATGTCGTCGCGGGCGAGCCACGGTATGGCGACTACCAGTACGCCATCAACAACTCGTTCGGTTTCGGCGGCCACAATGTGGCTCTGGCCTTCGGTCGTTACTGATCCGATCGAGAGAGGACTCGCGAATCAGCATGGTTTCGCCGACAACAGGTAACGGGCTGCCCGACGTCGTCGTCACCGGTATCGCGATGTCCACCAGCGTGGCCACTGACGCTGAAGGGACCTGGAAGGCGCTCCTCGACGGTCAGAGCGGAATCCGCAGGCTCGAGGATCCGTTCGTCGAGGAGTTCGACCTTCCGGTCCGCATCGGCGGTCACCTGCTGGAGGACTTCGAGTCCGAATTGGACACGGTCGAACTGCGGCGCATGTCCTATCCGCAGCGGATGGCGACCGTGCTCGGCAGGCGGGTGTGGGAGAACGCCGGCTCCCCCGAGGTGGACACCGAGCGGTTGATGGTGTCGATCGGGACCGGCCTCGGCGGCGCCGAAGCTCTGGTGTTCGCTTATGACGGCATGCGGGAGCAGGGCGTGCGCGCCGTGTCCCCGCTGGCCGTGCAGATGTACATGCCGAACGGCCCGTCGGCCGTGATCGGCCTGGAACGCGGCGCCAAAGCAGGTGTGGTGACCCCGGTGTCGGCGTGCGCGTCCGGCTCCGAGGGCATCGCCCAGGCGTGGCGCAACATCGTGCTCGGCGAGGCGGACATCGCGATCTGCGGAGGCGTCGAGCAGCGCATCGAGGCGGTGCCGATCGCCGGTTTCGCACAGATGCGGATCGTGATGTCGACCAACAACGACGACCCCGCCGGCGCGTGCCGCCCCTTCGACAAGGACCGCGACGGGTTCGTGTTCGGGGAGGCCGGCGCGGTGCTGGTCATCGAGACCGAGGAGCACGCCAAGGCTCGGGGCGCGAAAATCCTGGCCCGGTTGATGGGTGCGAGCATCACCTCGGACGGCTACCACATGGTGGCGCCCGATCCGAACGGTGAACGGGCCGGTTACGCGATGACGCGTGCCATCCAGCTCGCGGGCCTCGAACCCACCGACATCGACCACGTCAACGCGCACGCCACCGGCACCAGCGTCGGCGATGTGGCCGAGGGTAAGGCCATCAACAATGCGATGGGCGGTCACCGCCCGGCGGTGTACGCCCCCAAATCCGCGCTCGGCCATTCGGTCGGGGCGGTCGGCGCGGTCGAGTCGATCCTGACCGTGCAGGCGTTGCGGGACGGGATCATCCCGCCGACGCTGAACTTGAAGAATCTTGATCCCGAGATCGACCTCGACGTGGTCGCAGGTTCACCGCGGCCGGGCAATTACGAGTACGCGATCAACAACTCATTCGGATTCGGCGGGCACAATGTCGCACTCGCCTTCGGGAAGTACTGACAAGCAGGAGAACACATGACGACCCTGGAGAACGGGCTGGCCCCCGAAGCAGTCAACGAATCTCTCGACCCGCGCGACCCGCTGTTGCGCCTGTCCACTTTCTTCGACGACGGCAGCGTCGAGCCACTGCACCAGCGGGACAAGTCCGGTGTGCTGGCCGCCGCGGGCACCGTCAACGGTGTGCGCACCATCGCGTTCTGCACCGACGGCACCGTGATGGGCGGCGCCATGGGCGTCGACGGCTGCAAGCACATCGTCGACGCCTACGACGTCGCGATCGAGGAGCAGAGCCCGATCGTCGGCATCTGGCACTCCGGCGGCGCGCGGCTGGCCGAGGGCGTCAAGGCGCTGCACGCGGTCGGCCTGGTGTTCGAGGCGATGATCCGGGCCTCCGGCTACATCCCGCAGATCTCGGTGGTGGTCGGTTTCGCCGCCGGCGGTGCCGCGTACGGCCCTGCGCTCACCGACGTGATCGTGATGGCCCCCGACAGCAAGGTGTTCGTCACCGGCCCGGACGTGGTGCGCAGCGTGACCGGTGAGGACGTCGACATGGTGTCCCTGGGCGGCCCGGAGGCCCATCACAAGAAGTCCGGCGTGTGCCACATCGTGGCCGACGATGAGCTCGACGCCTACCAGCGCGGCCGTCGTCTGGTCGGGTTGTTCTGCCAGCAGGGTCATTTCGACCGCAGCAAGGCCGAAGCCGGCGACACCGACCTCAAGGCGCTGCTGCCCGAGTCGGCGCGACGCGCCTACGATGTGCATCCGCTCGTGGAGGCTCTGCTCGACGAGGGTGTCCCGTTCGAGGAGTTCCAGTCCCGCTGGGCGCCGTCGATCGTCGTGGGCCTGGGCCGGCTGGCCGGACGCACCGTCGGTGTGATCGCCAACAACCCGCTGCGCCTGGGCGGCTGCCTGAACTCCGAAAGCGCGGAGAAGTCAGCCCGTTTCGTGCGGCTGTGCGATGCGTTCGGCATCCCGCTGGTGGTCATCGTCGACGTGCCCGGCTACCTGCCCGGTGTGGACCAGGAGTGGGGCGGGGTGGTCCGTCGCGGCGCCAAGTTGCTGCACGCGTTCGGTGAGTCGTCGGTGCCGCGCGTCACGCTGGTCACCCGCAAGATCTACGGCGGCGCCTACATCGCGATGAACTCGCGGTCCCTGAACGCCACCAAGGTGTTCGCGTGGCCCGAGGCCGAGGTCGCCGTGATGGGCGCCAAGGCCGCGGTCGGCATCCTGCACAAGAAGAAGCTGGCCGCCGCCGCCCCCGAGGAGCGCGAGTCGCTGCACGAGGCGCTGGCCATCGAGCACGAGAAGATCGCCGGCGGTGTCGATTCCGCGATCGAGATCGGCGTGGTTGACGAGAAGATCGACCCCGCGCACACCCGCTCGAAGCTGACGCAGGCGCTGGCCGAGGCGCCGCTGCGCCGCGGCCGCCACAAGAACATCCCGCTGTAACCGGGCGAGTTTCAGCGGGCCGGCGACAGCATCTCCTCGGCGGCGGCCATGGCACGCTCGCGATCTGGGGCCACCAACCCGATCCTGGTGCGGCGGTCCAGAATGTCGTCGACGGTGAGCGCCCCTTCGTGGGTGACCGCATACTCGAATTCGGCCCTGATCACGTCGATGCCGTCGGCGACCGGATCGGTGGGCCGCTCGCAGGTGGCCCGGGCGATCACGTTCGGTGCTTCGGCGCCGTACCGCGCCACCAGCGAACCGGGCAGATCGGTCGAAGATCGCAGCGTGGCAACGGGATTGGCGGGTGCGCCGACGAGCGGCAGGTTGCGGGTGCGGCACACGCCCGCGGCGAGCCCGCGCAGCTGCACCGCACGGTCGACGACATCCTCGGCCATGTACCGGTATTCGGTGAGCTTGCCGCCGATGACGGTGAGCACGCCCGACGGCGACTCGGTGACCGCGTGCTCGCGGGAGATGTCGGACGTCCTGCCGGCTCCCGTGTCGATGAGCGGACGAAGGCCTGCGTAGGCGCCGATCACGTCCGCCTCTGTCAGCGCCGCATCCAGCGCCGTGTTGACCGTGTCCAGCAGAAACCTGACCTCCCCGGGGGTGGGCTCCGGCACGTCCGGAATCGGGCCGGGGGCATCCTCGTCGGTCAGCCCCAGGTACACCCTGCCCAGTTGTTCGGGCATCGCGAACACGAACCGGTTGATCTCACCCGGAATCGGAACTGTCAGCGCGGCAACCGGATTGCCGAATTTCGCGGCGTCGAACACCAGGTGCGTGCCGCGGCTCGGGCGCAGTTTGATCGAGTCGTCGACCTCCCCCGCCCAGACACCCGTCGCGTTGACGACAGCGCGGGCCGACACCCGCAGCGACTCCCCCGTCGTGCTGTCGGTGAGCGTCACCGCGTCGCGGGACGCGTCCGACGCCGCGACCCGGGTGAGTACCCGGGCGCCGTGCTGGGCGGCGGTACGCGCCACGGCGGTGACCAGCCGGGCGTCGTCGATCAGCTGTCCGTCGTAGGCGAGCAGCGCTCCGTCGAGCCCTTCCCGCGCGACGGTCGGAGCCAAACCGACGGCGCGGTGCGCGTCGATCCGACGCGACCTGGGCAGCGTGTCCGCCGGGGTGCCTGCCAGCCTGCGCAGACCGTCGCCGGCGGCGAAGCCGAACCGGACCAACGCGCGGGACGCCGTGTTCATCGACGGAAGCAGCGGAACGAGCTGCGGCATCGCATGTACGAGGTGGGGCGCGTTGCGGGTCATCAGGATTCCGCGTTCCACGGCGCTGCGCCGGGCGATGCCCACGTTGCCGCTGGCCAGGTACCGCAGCCCGCCGTGCACGAGTTTGGAGCTCCAGCGGCTGGTGCCGAATGCGAGGTCGTGTCGCTCCGCCAGCACCACCGACAGCCCGCGTGTGACCGCGTCGAGCGCGATACCCGCGCCGGTGATGCCGCCGCCGATCACGACGAGGTCGACGGGCGCGCCTTCCCCGAGCTGCGCGAGTTCGGCGGCCCGGCGTGCGGCGTTCAAAGCAGTTGCGCCACTCATGGTTTCAGATATCCGTTCAGAGAGAGTGCCAGCTCGCGGTTGAGTGCGTCGTTGTCCAGCAACTCGGCGACCATCTGCGCCGACTGGATCGTCGACTGGGTGATCAGCAGGCACATCGCGGCCATCCCGCGCGGATCCCCGGCCCGGATACTGCCGTCGTCCTGACCGGCTTTGATCGCCTCGGCCAGTGCGTCGATGAGAATCTGCTGGCTGGTGCCGAGTCGGTCGGCGATGTAGGTCATCGCCAGGCCCGGCGCGTTGCGGATCACCGACTGCACGATCACGTCGGCGCGCAAATGGTCTGCCACGGCCACGACGCGTCCCACCGTCGCCTCCCGGTCGGCTCCGCGGTCCGGGATCGCCTCCAGAACGCCGGCGATGCGCACGGTGAGCAGTTCGGCGATCACCCAGCGGATGTCGGGCCACCGCCGGTAGATCGTCGGCCGGCTCACCCGGGCCCTGCGCGCGATCTCGGTCATGGTCGTCCGTTCCACCCCGAAAGCCAGGATGCACTCGGCAGCGGCGTCGAGGATTCGCTGCTCGACGCTCGCATCAGAGTTACGGATTGACATCATCTGTAATACTGTAACTCATGATGCAGTGGAATGCGTGGGGCGACCCCGCGGCGGCCAAGTCCCTGTCCCCCGGTATCCGGTCCCTGCTCAGCCAGGCGCTCGGCATCGACGGCGATCCTGTCGACGAACCCACCCTCGAGCAGGTTCGGTTGCGTCCGTCGGCGCTCTCCCGGGCCGACCGGGACGGTCTCGCCGCGATCGTCGGCGAAGAAAACCTGATTCTCGACGACCGCGAACGCCTTCTGCGCGCCGGCGGCAAGTCGACCTTGGATCTGTTGCGGCGCAGAGATTTCGGAGTGCAGGACGCCCCGGACGCGGTGCTGGCGCCCGGCGGCGACGACGAGATCGCCGAACTCCTGCGGTTCTGCTCGGACCGCAGTATCGCGGTCGTCCCCTTCGGCGGCGGCACGAGCGTCGTCGGCGGCCTCGACCCCGCCCGGGGCGACTTCAAAGCCGTGGTGTCGGTGGATCTGCATCGACTCGCCGAGCTGCACTCCCTGGACGAGGTCTCCTGGGAAGCCGAACTCGGGGCGGGCCTGACCGGGCCCGACGCCGAGCGGTTGCTCGGCGAGCGCGGCTTCTCGCTGGGCCATTTCCCGCAGAGCTTCTGCTTCGCGACCATCGGCGGATTCGCCGCGACCCGCTCGTCAGGGCAGGATTCCGCCGGCTACGGACGTTTCGACGACATGGTGCGCGGGTTGCGTGCCGTCACGCCGGCCGGCGTCCTCGACCTCGGGCGGGCGCCGGCGTCGGCAGCAGGCCCGGACCTGCGTCAGCTGCTGCTCGGGTCGGAGGGCAGCTTCGGGATCATCACCCGCGTCCGCGTGCGGGTGCATCCGGTGCCGGAGGCCACCCGGTTCGAGGCGTGGTCGTTCCCCGATTTCACCACCGGCGCCGACGCGCTGCGCGCCGTCGCCCAGACCGGTACCGGACCGACCGTGATCCGGCTCTCCGACGAGGCCGAGACGGGGGTCAACCTCGCCACCACCGAGAGCATCGGCGAGCAGACAAGCACCGGCGGCTGCCTGGCGATCACGGTGTTCGAGGGCACCGAGGCCCACGTCGCGAGCAGACATGCCGAGACCCGGGACCTGTTGGCCGCCAAGGGCGGTACGTCGCTGGGCGAAGGCCCGGCACGCGCCTGGGAACACGGCCGGTTCAACGCGCCGTACCTGCGCGACGCGCTGCTGTCGGCCGGGGCGCTGTGCGAGACGCTGGAGACCGCGACCAACTGGTCCAACGTGCCGGCGGTCAAGGCGGCCGTCACCGAGGCGCTGACGAGCTCGCTGGGCCAATCCGGTACGCCCGCGCTGGTGATGTGCCACATTTCGCATGTGTATCCGACGGGCGCGTCGCTGTACTTCACCGTGGTCGCCGCGCAGCGCGGAAATCCGATCGAGCAGTGGCGCACGGCCAAGGCCGCCGCGTCCGACGCGATGGTGCGCGCCGGGGCCACCATCACCCATCACCACGCCGTCGGCACCGATCACCGGCCGTGGATGCGCGCCGAGGTCGGCGATCTCGGTGTGACGGTGCTGCGGGCTGTCAAGACCGCCCTCGACCCGGCTGGAATCCTCAACCCGGGCAAGCTGATTCCGTGACCCGCTCCCGGGTCACGGTGCTGACCAACCCGGCCTCGGGGCACGGCAGCGCCCCGCACGCCGCCGAACGCGCGATCACCAGACTCCACCACCGCGGTGTCGACGTCGTCGCGATCGCCGGCCGCGACTCCGCCCACGCCCGGCAGCTGGTCGAAGGAGCGCTCGAGCGCGGCATGGACGCGCTGGTGGTCGTCGGCGGGGACGGCATCATCTCACTGGCACTGCAGGTGCTCGCGCAGTCCGGCATCCCCCTCGGCATCGTCCCCGCCGGCACCGGCAACGACCATGCCCGCGAGTTCGGCATTCCGACCAGAGACCCGGAGGCGGCGGCCGACGTCGTCGTCGACGGCATCGTCGACACCGTGGACCTCGGCCGTATCCGCGGCGCCGACGGCACCGACCGCTGGTTCGGCACCGTGATGGCCGCCGGCTTCGACTCGCTGGTCACCGACCGCACCAACCGAATGCGCTGGCCGCACGGCCGGATGCGCTACAACCTCGCGATGGTCGCCGAGATCTCGAAGCTGCGACTGCTCCCGTTCCGGCTGAGCTTCGACGGCCGAGAGGTGGACGCCGATCTGACGCTGGCGGCGTTCGGCAACACCCGAAGTTACGGCGGCGGGATGAAGATCTGTCCGGACGCCGACCCGCGCGATGGCCTGCTGGACGTGACCATGGTGGCGTCCGCGTCGCGGACCAGGCTGATCCGGCTTTTTCCCACCGTGTTCAAAGGCACCCACGTACACCTCGACGAGGTGAGCACGGCCCGGGCCCGGACCGTCACGGTGGCCTGTCCCGGTATCAATGCCTACGCCGACGGTGAGTACGTCTGCCCGCTGCCCGTGGAGGTGTCGGCGGTGCCAGGCGCGCTGCAGATCCTGCGACCCGGCTAACCCACGCCCCTGCTGAGCCAGCTGACCTCGGCGCCCTCGCCGCCGTCGCGGTATGCCTCCAGCGCATCGTCCCACGCGGTGCCCAGCACCGAGTCCAGCTCGGCGGCGAGCACGTCGGCGCCCGACGCCATCAGCGCGCGCAATCTCATCTCGCCGACCATCACGTCGCCGTTGGCGCTCATCGCGCCGCTCCACAGCCCGAGCTGCGGCGTGTGGCACCAGCGGTGCCCGTCGACACCGTGGCTGGGATCCTCGGTCACCTCGAAGCGCAGCACCGACCACGACCGCAGCGCGTTCGCCAGCGCGGCGCCGGTGCCGACCGGACCGACCCAGTTGGTGACCGCGCGCAGTTGACCGGGCATGGCCGGCTGCGGGGTCCACTTCAGATTCGCCCTCGCATTGAGGGTCGACGACAACGCCCACTCGACATGCGGGCACACCGCCGCGGGCGACGCGTGGATGTACACCACGCCCGTCGTCGCGTCGGCGAATTGGTTCGCTGCACGCATCTGTTGCTCCTTCGGTTCCACGAGGGACGTCTTCCCCAACGACCTGGTGGTTTCCGAACGGCACAGAGCGAGTGCGGATGAAGTTGTGACTTGCGAGTCTATTGTGCCTCGTGAGACGCCTGTTGCGCTAGTCCGGCCCGTACTCTCTTAGGACTTCATCAGACAGTGCGGGCATCACCGGGTGCGCCCACTCCCCGAAGCGGCGGTCGGTGAGCACGACCAGCGCCAATGCGGCGTCCGGATCGACCCACAGGAACGTGCCGGTCTGACCGAAATGACCGTAGGTACGGGGCGAGTTGCCGGCCCCGGTCCAGTGCGGCGATTTGCCGCCGCGGATCTCGAAACCCAGTCCCCAGTCGTTGGGACGCTGCACGCCGAAGCCCGGCAACACACCGTCGCGCCCCGGGAACTGCACGCTGGTCGCCTCACGGTGCATCTGACCGGACACGAGCGCGGGCGTGAGCAGCTCGCCGGCGAACGCCACCAGATCGTCGACGGTGGAGGTGACCCCGTAACCGGCGGCCTCGGTCCCGCCGTCGAGGGTGGTGTCGCCCATTCGCAACGGCGCGAAGACGGACTCGGCCAGGTAGGCGGGGAATGGGATCGACGACTGCGCGGCGAGGGTCTGCGCGAGCACGGTGAAACCGTGATTGGAGTAGACCCGTCGCGTGCCGGGCCGCGCGATCACCTTCGACGAGTTCATCTCGTAGCCGGCGGTGTGGGCCAGCAGGTGTCGCACCGTCGCGCCCGGCGGGCCGGCGTCGCCGTCGAGTTCGATCGCCCCTTCCTCGACGGCGACCTGCGCGGCCCGGGCCACCAGCAGTTTGGTCACCGAGGCCAGCGCGAACCGGTGGCCGGTGTCGCCGTGGCGGGCCAATACACCGGACGGCCCCACCACCGCGGCAGCGGCAGTGGGGACCGGCCAGTCGCTCAGGACCTCGAGTGCGCTCATCGCTCCCGAGCGTAGCGAGGGCTATTTCGTGGCGATGTAGTAGAAGTTGATCGGATCCGACTCGATCTCGCGGACCTGCACATCGCCGAACCCGGCGTCAGTCAGCATCGACGTCGCCAGCTCCCGACCCCAGCAGGTGCCGAGCCCGTCACCGCCGAGCCCGAGCGACACGCTCATGCAGTGCATGGTCGACACGGTGTACAGGTACGCCGCGAACGGCACCCCGACGTTGTCCTCGACCCGGCTCGACGACTTGATGTCGACCATCAGGAACGTCCCGCCCGGCCGCAGCGCGCGGTGGATGTTGGCCAGCACCCGGCCCGGGTGGGCCTGATCGTGGATCGCGTCGAACGCGGTGATGACATCGAACGCCTCGGTCGCGTCGTAGTCGGCGACGTCGGTGGGCGTGAACGTGGCGTTCGTGAGCCCCAGCCGCTGCGCCTCGGCGGCGCCGGCGGCCAGTCCCTCGGCGGAGAAGTCGAGACCGACGAAGCGGCTGGCCGGGAACGCCGCCGCCATCACGTTGACGGCATGGCCGCTGCCGCAACCGAAGTCGGCCACGTCGGCACCGTCGCGCAGGCGCTGCGGAACTCCCTCGGCCATCGGCAGGATCACGTCGATCAGCGCGGCGTCGAAAACCTCTCCGCTCTCCTCGGCCATCAGGGTGTGGAAGCGCGGATACTCGGCGTAGGACAGCCCGCCGCCGTGACGGAAGCAGTCGATGACCTTCTGCTCGACCTCGCCGAGCAGCGGGATGAACTGTGCGACGCGCGCGAGGTTGTCCGGGCCGGCGGTGCGGGTGAGCACCGCCGCGCGGTGCGGCGGCAGCGAATAGGTCTGCGCGGCCGCGTCATAGTCGACGATCCGGCCGGCCGTCACACCGCCGAGCCACTCCCGGACATAGCGTTCGTCGAGTCCGGCCGCGTCGGCGATCTGGGTGCTGGTGGCCGGCGGCAGGTCAGACATCGTGTCGAACAGCCGGGTCTGGTGGCCGATCGACAGCAGGATCGCGATGCTGGCGGCGTCGATGGAGCCGACGACGCGTCCGGCGAATCCCTCAGTGGTCTCGGCGGCGATCGCCGGATTCTCATTCAGTGTGGTCATGGGAGAAAACGGTAGGCCGCCAACGGCGCGGCCGGTATCGGTCGAACCATGCGTTTCGGGGGTCCGGCGATGGTGCAGATGATGCAGATCAGCGGTCATCGGTCGCCACGCCGTGCTGGAACGCCCAGCTGGCCGCCGCGGTGCGGGTGTTCACCCCGAGCTTGGCGTAGATGTTGGCCAGGTGTCGGCCCACCGTCTTGTCGGACAGCTGCAGCTGCTGGGCGACCTGCCGGTTGGTGGCGCCATGGGCGATCCTGGTCAGCACGTCGAGTTCCCGGCGGGTCAGTCCACCCGGGGCCGGCGCTCCGCAGATGCCGGCGGATTCGACGCCGAGCTGGGCGTAGATGGCGTCAGCGGTCGCCGCATCGGCCGCGGCCCCGTCGTGGTCACCGAGCCCCCGCCGCGCCAGCGCCATCCACTCGTACACTTCGGCCGTCTCGTACCGGGACTGCGCAAGGCGGTACTCGCGCAACGCGATCTGCAGATGTCCCAGCGCCTGGCCGAACGCTCCGCGACGCACCGCCACGGCACCGCGGGCGTGGGCGGACCAGGCCAGGAAGCCCGGCGTGCCGAATGCGACCGCATCGGTTTCCAGTTCCCGGCAATAGCTTTCGGCCTCGTCGAGCGCGTCCCGGCCCAACGCGATCTCGACCGCGGCGCGCAACAGCGGCACCCGGGCCAACCGGTCACTGCCCGCCAGCGCGACCCGGATCGAGGTCCACGCCCCCGCGTGGTCACCGCGTCGGCACGCCAGCAACGCCTCGCCGGGTTGCGGGTCCAGGCCGAGCACCCGCGCCTGCGCGAAAGCCCTTGCCGCACCGTCTAACTCACCTTTGAGGCGACGCACCTCGCCGAGCTGGTAGTAGCCCTCGGCGGCGGCCCACGAGTTGACGTCCGCAAGCGCACGGCTCGCCGTACCCAGCCGCTCCTCGAGCTCTCGGTAGTCGCCCGCGGCCGCCTGCACCTGGGGCCGGTGCACATCGCACACGCCGCCGTAGGGCACCGATCCCGACACCCCGCACCACCGCTCCATCGACTGGGTCCACGAGCGCATCCTGGGCAGATCTGCGAGTTTGTGGCAGTGGTGGAGCACAATGCAGTAGATGTCTCCGGCCCACTCGATCGGCACCTGGTCGGCCAGCAGCGGCAGCATCGCCTCGTCGATCAGCGCGTATCCGTCGGTGGTGCGCGCGTGCAGAATCGCTTCGATACCGGCGGCGATCAGCCCGAGCGCGGTCACCGCGGGTGCGTCGAGGCGCTCGCTCATCGCCCGCAGCGCCCGCACGTGCTCCGCCAGCGCGTCCAGGTCATAGGTCATCGCCGCGACGACGGCGTCCAGATAGGCCAGGTAGCCGTGGGCCACACTCTCCTCGGCGGCGGCCAGCAGCCTGCGCGCCCGGCTCATCCAGCCCTGCCCGATGTTGAGGTCGCCGCGCACGAGCCACGCCAGTGCCAGGTCGTTGGCCTTCATCGCGGCGGCATTCGGGTCGGTGCGGGTCAGCTCGGTGAACACCCGCTCCGCGGCACGGCTGGACTCCTTGATGTGCCCCAGCCGCCAGGCCGCGAACGCGAAGGCGTCGAGGTCGTCGGTAGGCAGCGGCGCGTGCCGCCCGGCCCGTTCGAACGCCTCGTAGCTCGCGGCCCAGTCCCGCCGCCGGTGCGCTTCGCGGGCGGCAGACAGCAGGTCGAGTCGGCTGTCGGTGAGCATCTCAGCATTCACCGTAGCCCTGATCAGCCCAGTTCGACCGACCGTTTCGCCAGACCCATCCAGTAGCCGTCGATCACCTGTTTCGGCGCCGCGCCGGGATCGTCGGACGCACCGAGCGCGACGAACAGCGGAGCGAAGTGTTCGATCGTCGGATGCGCGTACGGCATGCCCGGCGCCTGGTGGCGGAAGTCGACGAGCGCGTCCACATCGCCGGCCGCCAGCCGCTCACGGGCCCACGCGTCGAACTCGACCGACCAGCCCGGCGGCACCGCGTTCGGGCTCGGATCGTCGAGGAACGGCAGACCGTGGGTGGTGAAACCGGACCCGAGGATCAGCACACCGTCGTCGCGCAACGGTCGCAGCCGGTTCCCGAGATGCAGCAGCCGCTCCGGATCCAGGGTGGGCAGCGAGATCTGCAGCACCGGCACGTCGGCCGCCGGGTACATGACCGTCAGCGGGACGTACGCGCCGTGATCAAGCCGGCGGTCGGGGTCATGGTGCACAGGCTCGGTGGAAGGCATCAACTTCGCGACGGCGGCCGCGACGTCCTGCGCCCCGGGCGCGTCGTAGGTGACATTGTAGTAGCGCTCGGGGAAGCCCCAGAAGTCGTAGGTCAGCGGCGTGCGGGGATCGGTCGAACCGATGGTCAGCGGCGCGGCCTCCCAGTGCGCGGAGACGACGAGGATCGCCGACGGGGCGGGCAGGCGGGCGGCCCAGTCCGCCAGTTGTGACACCCACAGCGCGTCGTCCACCAGCGGCGGGGCGCCGTGGGAGAGGAATGCGACGGGCATGCGGTCGGACATGTCCCCACTCTGCCTGACCCATTAGGGTCGAGACCATGACTCAGACTGTGCGCGGTGTGATCGCTCGGGCCAAGGCTCAACCGGTCGAGGTGGTGGACATCGTCATTCCCGATCCCGGCCCGGGTGAAGTGGTCGTCGACATCCAGGCGTGCGGGGTCTGCCACACCGACCTGCACTACCGGGAGGGCGGGATCAACGACGAGTTCCCGTTCCTGCTCGGCCACGAGGCGGCAGGTCTGGTGGAATCCGTCGGCGAGGGCGTCACCCACGTGGAGCCCGGCGACTTCGTGGTGTTGAACTGGCGCGCGGTGTGCGGACAGTGCCGGGCATGCAAGCGCGGTCGCCCGCATCTGTGCTTCGACACCCACAACGCGGCGCAGAAGATGACCCTGACCGACGGCACGGAGCTGACCCCGGCGCTGGGCATCGGCGCGTTCGCCGACAAGACGCTGGTGCACCAAGGCCAGTGCACCAAGGTCGATCCGGCAGCCGACCCGGCCGCGGCCGGTCTGCTGGGCTGCGGGGTGATGGCGGGTGTGGGCGCGGCGATCAACACCGGCGCGGTCACCCGCGACGACACCGTCGCGGTGATCGGGTGCGGCGGCGTCGGTGACGCGGCGATCGCCGGCGCCAGGCTGGTCGGTGCGAAGAAGATCATCGCGGTCGACATGGACAACCGGAAGCTCGACTGGGCCCGGGAGTTCGGTGCGACGCACACGATCAACGCCGGCGAGCTGGATGTGGTCGAGACGATCCAGGACCTGACCGACGGCTTCGGCGCCGATGTGGTGATCGACGCGGTGGGCCGTCCCGAGACCTGGAAGCAGGCGTTCTACGCCCGCGATCTGGCCGGCACGGTGGTGCTGGTCGGGGTGCCGACCCCGGACATGACACTGGAGATGCCGCTGATCGACTTCTTCTCCCGCGGTGGGGCGTTGAAGTCCTCCTGGTACGGCGACTGCCTGCCCGAGCGTGACTTCCCGACCCTGATCTCGTTGTATCTGCAGGGCCGTTTCCCGCTGGACAAGTTCGTCACCGAACGCATCGGCCTCGACCAGATCGAAGACGCGTTCCACAAGATGCACGCCGGCAGCGACGATGTAGTGCTGCGCTCGGTGGTGGTGCTGTGAACGGCGGACCGATTCAGCGACTGGTCACCAGCGGAACATTCGAACTCGACGGCGGCAGCTGGGACGTCGACAACAACATCTGGATCGTCGGCGACGACAAGGAAGTCGTGGTGTTCGACGCGGCCCACACCGCCGAACCGATCATCGAGGCCGTCGGCGGCCGGCACGTGGTGGCGGTGGTCTGCACGCACGGCCACAACGACCACGTGACCGTCGCCCCGCAGCTCGGGCAGGCGCTCCACGCCCCCGTGCTGCTGCACCCCGCCGACGAGGTGCTGTGGCGAATGACCCACCCGGACAGCGATTTCCGCTCCGTCTCCGACGGAGACACGCTGCGGGTCGCAGGCACCGAACTGCGTGCTCTGCACACCCCCGGGCACTCCCCCGGTTCGGTGTGCTGGCACGCCCCGGAACTGAACGCGGTGTTCAGCGGTGACACGCTGTTCCAAGGCGGGCCGGGCGCGACGGGACGCTCGTTCTCCGACTTCCCGACCATCCTGGAATCGATCTCGGGCCGGCTCGGGAAGCTGCCCGGGGACACCGTCGTCTACACCGGTCACGGCGACTCCACGACCGTCGGCGACGAGATCGTGCACTACGACGAATGGGTGGCCAGGGGGCACTGAGCCGCAGGAGCCGTCAACCCTCCAGGATGCGGCTCTTCTCGGCTTCGAACTCCTGCTCGGTGAGCGCACCGGAGTCCCGCAGCGCCGCCAGTGTTTTCAGCTGCTCGAGGCGGATCCGCTGATCGCTGGGCTGGTAGGAGGACACCGGCGGCGGCAGCGGCCCGGGCCAGCTCGGCTCGTCGAGGCTGACCGGACCCGGCAGCGGTCGCGGTGTGCGCCCGGCCCGTGAGGACCACACCACCGCGAGCGCGAGCCCGACCACGCCGGCGACGAACACCGCGCCGAACGTCCCCGGCAACCAGCCCGCCGAGGTGTCGCGACCGAAGGCCATCCGCGGGTCGATGTAACCTCTGACCTCGCCGTCGGTCTGGATCTCGTAGACACCGTCGGCGGGAATCCGGGCGATCCAGATACGGACGCGGACGTCGTTGTTGACCGAGGTGGTCGAGCTCATCGTCTCGGTCACCACGGGTTCGGGGCCGCCGTCGGCGGACGTGATGGCCAGCCGCAACGGGGGCACAGGGAAACCGCCGTCGGTCCCGCCGGGCGCGCGGGTGTGGAAACTGACGGTCACCTCCCCCGCCGGCAGCGTCAACTGTCCGGTTCCCGGGATCGGGATCTGCCCATAGGCATCGAACTCGTCGTAGACGAACGCGTTGAGCATCAGGGTCACGAGGAAGCCGACCGCCCCGCAAACCGTCGCGAGGATGGTCACGGTGAGCGCGACACGCGGCCCGACCCGACCTGTCATGCGCAGAGTTTCGCACAGCTACGCGGGGCCCGCCTTCTGCGGCGCGACGGCATGCCGAGGACTACCGTTCCGGTCATGGCGGAATCCAGCATCGTGGTGCGCCCTGAGCCGAAGGACAGCGACTCCTACAGTGCCTCGTCGCGCCTGCAGGGCGCCGGACTGAAGCCGGCCATCGCCGTCTTCGAGCGTGCGGCGGCCGCGGTGCCGCTACCGAGGCCAGGCCAGCCGATCGTGATCGCCGACTACGGCGCGGCCGACGGCCTGAACTCGCTGCTGCCGATCGGTGCGGCGATCGCGGTGTTGCGCAAGCGAACCCGTCCGGAGCATTCGGTGCTGGTGGCCCACACCGACCGGCCGGACAACGACTTCACCGAGCTGTTTCACACCCTGGAGAACGACCCGGACACCTACCTGAACAAGGACAAGGCCACCTTCGTCTCGGCGATAGGCCGGTCGTTCTACTCCCAGATTCTGCCGTCGGACAGCGTGCACCTGGGCTGGAGTTCATGGGCGATCGACTGGTTGACCCGCGTCCCGTGCGGCATCGACGGTCACATCCACGCGAATTTCTGTTCTGACGACTTGGTGCGCGCGGCGTATGCACGGCAGGGTGCTCATGACTGGCACGAGTTCGTCGCGTTCCGCGGCCGGGAGCTGAGCCCGGGTGGCCGGCTCGTGGTGATGACGACGGCGATGGGCGACGACGGCGATCACGGTTTCCGGCTGCTGATGTCGGCCCTGCTCGACGCCCTCGACGAGCTGGCCGGCAGCGGCCTGCTGACCGCCGACGAGGTGGCGCGGATGTGCATCCCGACCGTGGTCCGCCGCGCGGCCGACTTCGCGGCGCCGTTCGCCCCGTCGGGCCGTTTCGAACGGCTGGAGATCGAGCACCTGGAGATCTTCGACGCCACCGACCGGTTCTGGGAGAAATACCGGATCGACGGCGATGCAAGAGCTTTCGGAGCACGCTGGGCCGCCTTTGCGCGGGCGGCGTTGTTCGCCTCGCTCGCGCATGCACTGGAGAACCGGGCCGCCGAGCGCGTCGGCGAATTCTTCGACCGGCTGGAGAAGGGCGCCGCCGAGCGGATCGCGGCGGCGCCGGAGCAGACCCGGATACCGCTGGCCCACGTGGTCCTTTTCAAGCGGCCCAAGGCCTAACGGATCGTTCCGACTCCGGGGATCAGCGGCAGGTCCAGTGCGGTGACCCAGCCGGGTGAGCGGTCGTTGACCGCCGGCACCGCGTTCAGCGCGCGCAGGCCCGTTGCCAGGCATCCGGCCGCTGCGGCGTCTCGCCCCGAACCGTCGGTGAACCGGAACGCGGTCTCCTGGAAGATGCTGGGCGTGCCCTCGATGTCGACGCGGTACACGTCGTTCTCGTTGCCCGCCGGCCAGTCCGGTGCGGCATCGTTGCCGATCCGGTTCACGTGCTCGAGCTGGATGCGGGTCTCACCCCGGTACACCCCGTTGACGGTGAAGCGGACGGCGGCGACGTTGCCCGGCGCGATGACCCCTTTGGCGGTCTTGCGCTCCTCGGGCGTCACCCACTTCTCCCACGTCGTGGTCATGTCGTCGAGCATGATCCCGGCAGCGTGGGCGATCATCGGAACCGTGGCGCCCCAGGCGAATACCAGATGTCCGGATTCTCCAGCATCGCCCGGTACTCGGGCGGTCTGCCGATGCCCATCTCGCGGTCGTAGTCGCCTTCGTAGTTGGTGTAGTCAAGCAGTTCGGAGGCGCGCACGCGACGGACCTCCGAGCACAGGCCCATCAGCGTCATCGGGAACAGGTCGTTGGCGAATCCGGGGTCGATGCCGGTGGTGAAGCACGACGACTCTCCGAGCTCACACGCCACGGTGATCGGCTCGATCCAGTTGGGCGGGTTCAGGTGCATGGTCGGCCAGATCCACGGCGTCATCGCGGTCGAGCACACATCGATGCCGGCCCGCAGGAAGCGGGTGATCAGCTCGATGTTGGCCTCGGCGTGCGCGGCGGTCGGACCGTAGTGCACCAGCGCGTCGGGTGACAGGTCGATCAGCGCGTCGACGTCGTCGGTGGCGATCACCCCGATGTCGCGGCCCAGCCCGCAGAGCTCGCCGACGTCACGGCCCACCTTGTCTGGATTGCTCACACCGACGCCGACAAGCTCGAACTGCGGATGCTTGACGACCTCGGCGATCACCATCCGGCCGACGAACCCGGTCCCCCAGATCACCACTCGCTTCATCGCGCCGCTCCTCTAGAAGCAGCGCCGCAGGCCGCCGGGCTCACAGATCAACGGATACCGGTCGACCGGGATCGGCAGCGGTTCCTTGTAGGAGAGCGTGAACGGGGTCTCGATGATCCCCGGCGCCATCCCGCAGTTGCCGGTGTGGGTGATCTTGCGCGTGCCCGACATCGTGACATCGTCGAACCGGATGACCTCCACCGTCGGCGCCCAGCTGCCGTCCGGGCACTGCATGCCCTCCTTCTTCGGGGTGGTGAACCCCCACACACCGCCGACCAGCACCGCGTCACCTCCGGTCAGGCCCGACGACGGGGTGACGTGCAGCCGGCAGCCGACCGGCAGATAGAGCGGTTCCCGCAGGTCACCGACCACCGGCACACACGACGGAAAGATGGTCCACGTACCGGACTGCCCTTCGGAGGTGTAGTTGTAGACACCCTCCATCACGTTGGCCGCCTGGGCCGGGCCGGAGAATCCCACGGCGGCACCGGCGAGAACGACGACCGCGGCCACACCGCGCAGCAGCTTCATGCCCCGCAGTATTTCAGCCGTCGGTGGACAAAGTCACGGATTTGTCGGGTGCCGGGTTTTGCCCGCGGGGCGCCCGGGTAGAAGACCGGCACTGCAGACTCGAGTTCCGGGGTGGTTGCATATGGCGAGGACGGCGGTGCGCACCGCTGTTCTCGCCATATGTGCGCTGCTGGTCGCCGTCACCGGTTGCTCGACCGGACAGCGCGTCGACCTCGGCCAGGGCACCGGCGCCCTGGTGGCGGCGATCGCCGGCGAACCCGATCAACTCGACCCCCACAAGACCACGGCGTACTTCTCGTTCGAGGTGCTGGAGAACGTGTTCGACACGCTCGTCGAACTTGACGAGAACCTCCGGATGCGGCCCGCGCTGGCCGAGTCGTGGGAGGTCAGTCCGGACCAGCTGACATGGACGTTCCGGATGCGTCCCGGCGTGACGTTCCACGACGGCACTGTGCTGACCGCCGACGACGTGGTGTTCTCCTACCGGCGCATCATCGACGAGCAGCTGGCCAACTCGGACAAGTTCAACTCGGTGCGCGCCGTCGAGGCCCCCGACCCGGCCACCGTGGTGATCCGCGTGGACCGCCCCACGCCGAACATGCTGACCAACCTCGGTGGCTTCAAAGGCATGGCGATCGTGTCGCGCGCCAACGTCGAGAGCGGGCGGATCGCCACCCACCCGGTCGGGACCGGGCCGTTCCGATTCCTCGGCCAGAAGAGCGGCGACTCGATCTCGCTGGGCGCCAACCCCGACTACTGGGATGGACCGCCAGGCGTCTCCGACGTCACGTTCCGGTTCATCTCCGAACCGTCGACGGCGTTGTCGGCGCTGCAGGCCGGTGAGGTGGACTGGACCGACTCGGTGCCGCCGCAGCGGGTGGCCCAGCTGCGCGACGACGATTCCGTCGAACTAGCGGTCACCCCGAGCAACGACTACTGGTATCTGGCGCTCAACGAGGCGCGCGAGCCGTGGAACGACGTGCGGGTGCGGCAGGCGATCGCCTACGCCGTCGACCGCGACGCGATCGTACGGGCCACCAGCTACGGAACCGCGGCGGTGAACCAGCTCGCGATCCCCGAGGGCAATCCGTGGTTCACCGCGTATGACAGGTATCGCGAGGACGGCGAGGCGGGCCTTGACACCGCCCGCAGCCTGCTCGACGCGGCGGGCGCGCGGCCCACCAGCCTCGACATGCTCGTCACCACCGAATACCCGGAGACCGTGACGGCAGCGCAGATCATCGCCGACAACCTTGCGCCGCTTGGCATCACGGTGAACATCCGCACCGTCGACTTCGCCACCTGGCTCGACGAGCAGAACTCGGGCAACTTCGACATGCTGATGATGGGATGGCTGGGCAACATCGATCCGGACGACTTCTACTACGCCCAGCACCACACCGACGGCACCAGCAACGCGCAGAAATTCTCCGACCCCGAGGTCGACCGGCTGCTCGACGCCGGCCGCGTCGAGACCGACGAAGCCGCGCGCAAAGACGCGTACGCCAAGGCCGCGACGCTGATCGCCGACCAGGTCAGCTACATCTACCTCTACAACCCCTCGGTCATCCAGGCGTGGAACCCGCAACTGTCGGGATACGAGGCGCGCCGTGACGGTGCGGTCCGGTTCCGCACGGCAACATTCGACACCGGCGGGGGTGCGTGACCGTGATGATCGTGAGGTTCGTCGCGCGCCGGCTGCTGTACTCGGCGATCGTGTTGTTCGGCGTGCTGATCGTCGTTTTCGCGCTCGTACACCTGGTGCCCGGTGATCCGGTGCGCATCGCGCTCGGCACCCGCTACACCCCCGAGGCCTACGAAGCACTGCGCGCCGCAAGCGGTCTCGACCGTCCGTTGGTGTCGCAGTTCTTCGGCTACCTCGGCTCGGCGCTGACCGGCGACCTCGGGGTCAGCTTCCGCAACGGCGACCCTGTCACCACGACGCTGGTGGAGCGGCTGCCGGCCACGCTGTCGCTCGGACTCGTCGGCATCGTCATCGCGCTGGCGATCGCGCTGCCCGCCGGCATCTACGCCGCGCTGCGGGAAGGCAGGCTCAGCGATGCGCTGGTTCGCATCGGCAGCCAGTTCGGGGTGTCGATCCCGGACTTCTGGATGGGCATCCTGTTGATCGCGTTGTTCTCGACGGTGCTGGGGTGGCTGCCGACGTCGGGCTACCGGCCGCTGTTCGAGGACCCCGCGGGGTGGCTGCGTCACGTGATCCTGCCCGGCCTGACGGTGGGGGTGGTGGCGGCGGCGATCATGACCCGCTATGTGCGCTCGGCGGTGTTGGAGGTCGCCGCAATGGGCTACGTCCGTACAGCCCGCTCCAAAGGACTTTCCCCGCGGGTCGTGACCTTCCGGCACACGGTGCGCAACGCGCTGGCGCCGATCCTGACCATCACCGGTATCCAGTTGGCCACCCTGCTGGGCGGCGTGATCGTCGTCGAGGTGGTGTTCGCGTGGCCCGGCCTGGGACGGCTGGTGTTCAACGCGGTGGCGGCCCGCGACTACCCGCTGATCCAGGGCGCGGTGCTGCTGATCGCGGCACTGTTCCTGGCGATCAACCTGCTCGTCGACGTGCTGTACGCCGTTGTGGACCCGAGGATCCGATTGGGATGACGAGCACCGGACCGGACAGCACCCGCACCTCGTCGTGGCGGCTGCTCGCACGTAACCCGGTCACGCTGATCAGTGCGCTCGTGCTGATCGTCGTGGCGATCGTCGCGGTGGCGGCGAACTGGATCGCCCCTTACGGCGTCAACGACGTCGACGTGCCGAATGCCCTTGCCCCGCCCAGTGGTTCGCACTGGTTCGGCACTGACGAGTTGGGTCGCGACGTGTTGTCGCGGGTGCTGGTGGCGATTCAGGCGTCGATGCGGATCGCGGTCATCAGCGTGGTGCTCGCCATGGTCGTCGGTGTCGCGGTCGGGCTGATCGCCGGATACCGGGGCGGCTGGCTGGACACAGTGCTGATGCGGGTGGTGGACGTGATGTTCGCGTTCCCGGTGCTTCTGCTCGCGCTCGCGGTGGTCGCGACCCTCGGCCCGGGCGTGACGACGACGATCCTGGCGATCGCGATCGTGTACACGCCGATCTTCGCGCGGGTTTCGCGTGCCAGCACGCTCGGGGTGCGTACCGAACCGTACGTGTCGGCGTCGAAGGCCCTCGGCACCGGCGACGTGTACATCCTGCGGCGGCACATTCTGCCGAACATCGCGGGCCCACTGATCGTGCAGACGTCGCTGTCGCTGGCGTTCGCGATTCTGTCCGAGGCCGCGTTGTCGTTCCTGGGCCTCGGGATTCAGCCTCCGCAGCCGTCGCTGGGCAGGATGATCTTCGATTCGCAGGGGTTCGTGACGATGGCGTGGTGGATGGCGGTGTTCCCCGGGGCGGCGATCTTCGTGATCGTGTTGGCGTTCAACCTGTTCGGCGACGGGCTGCGCGATGTGCTGGATCCCAGACAGCGCACCACCGTCGAGGCCCGCAGGAGGGAGCCATGACGGTGCTGAGCGTGCAGGACCTTCGGGTGCGCATCGGCGCCCGCACCATCGTCGACGGGGTGTCCTTCGACGTCGCCCGCGAGCAGACCGTCGGCATCGTCGGCGAGTCGGGCTCGGGCAAGACGATGACCGTGCTCGCCGCCACCGGCCTGCTGGACGCGCCGGGCGCCCGCGTCTCCGGCTCAAGCACCTTGACCGGCGGGGCCGAGCCCGTGCAGTTGGTCGGCGCGGCGCCGCGGGTGCTGCGTGGTGTGCACGGGGCGCGGATCGGGTTCGTCTTCCAGGATCCGGGGACGTCGTTGAACCCGCTGCTGACGCTGGAACGTCAGATCACCGAATCGCTGGAGACACACCGCAATCTGACCCGGCGGGCGGCCAAGGACCGCGCGCTGGAACTGCTGGAGGCCGTTGGGCTGCCCGACCCGCAGATGCGTCTGCACGCCTACCCGCACCAGCTCTCCGGCGGGCAGCGCCAGCGGGTGATGATCGCGATCGCGCTGGCGTGTGACCCCGAGCTCCTGATCGCCGACGAGCCGACCACCGCGCTCGACGTCACCACCCAGGCGCAGATCATCGAGCTGGTGCGCACCCTGCAGTGCGACTTCGGCACCGCGGTGGTGTGGATCAGCCACGATCTCGGGGTGATCGGCCAGGTCGCCGACGAGGTGACGGTGATGCGGGGCGGGGTGACCGTCGAGCAGGCGCCGATCCTGGACGTGTTCGACCGGCCCCGCGACGAGTACACCCGCGATCTGCTCGCGGCGCGGCCCGTACTCGACCGGGCAGGCCCGCCGGCGGTCCCTGATGCGGAGCCTCTGCTCGCAGTCGACGGCCTCGACGTCCGGTTCACGGTGAGCACCCCGGTCGGGCGGTCAACGGTGCATGCGGTCAAGGACGTGTCGTTCCGCGTGCGGCGCGGCACCACGTTGGGCCTGGTGGGCGAATCCGGTTCGGGCAAGTCCACGGTCGCGGCCTGCCTGACCGGCCTGGTGAAACCGGATGCGGGCACCGCGACGTTGGCCGGCGACGATGTGCTGACGGTCAAAGGTGCTGCGGCCAAACAGATCAGGCGCCGGGTCGGGATCGTGTTCCAGGATCCGTTCTCGTCGCTGAATCCTCGTGGCCGTATCGGTGATTCGATCGCCGAGCCGCTCGTGGTGCACAAGCTCGCCGACGGACGACAGGCCAGACGGCGACGGGTCGCGGAGCTGCTCGATCTGGTCGGGCTGCCCACCGAGTTCGCGCAGCGGTATCCGCACGAGCTCTCCGGTGGCCAACGGCAGCGGGTGAGTATCGCCCGCGCGCTGGCCGCCGAACCGGATCTGCTGATTCTCGATGAGGCAACGGCGTCGCTGGACGTGTCGGTGCAGGCACGCGTGTTGGACCTGTTGTCACGGCTGCAACGCGAACTCGGGCTGACGTATCTGCTGATCGGGCATGACCTCGCGGTGATCCGGCAGGTCAGCCACGAAGTGCTGGTGATGCGCGACGGTGCGGTGGTCGAGAACCGCCCCGCCGACGACCTGTTCGCCTCACCGGAGCAGGAGTACACGAGGGCGCTGCTGGCCGCGGTCCCACCGGTGAAACCCCGCTCCGCCGTGTGAGGTTCGGCGGGCCCGTGAGAAAGTCGGGGGCATGAGTCAACTGAGCGGCAAGGTCGCATTGGTCACGGGGGCGTCGGCGGGTCTGGGGGCGGCGACGGCGACGTTGTTCGCCGAACGCGGCGCGACGGTGTTCGGCATCGCGCGCGACGCGTCGCGCATGGCCGAGGTGTTCGCCGACATTCCCGGCGCCGCCTTCTCGTCGGTGGACATCACCTCGGCGGCCGCGTGCGCGCAGGCGGTGCAGGACTGTGTCGACCGATTCGGCCGGCTCGACGTGCTCGCCAACATCGCCGGCTTCCACAAGATGCGGCACACGGTGTCGATGACCGACGACGACTGGGCGACCGACTTGTCGGTGAACCTCCACGGCCCGTTCTTCCTGTGCCGCGCGGCGCTGCCGCACCTGCTGGAGTCGGGCGGCAACATCGTCAACGTCGCATCGATCGCGGGTGTGGAGGGTGAGGTGTACTCGGCCGGCTACTGCGCGGCCAAACACGGGCTGATCGGGTTGACGCGTGCGCTGGCCGTCGAATTCACCAAGGAGCGGCTGCGGGTCAACGCGATCTGTCCGGGTGGCATGCCGACCGCCCAGACCACCGAATTCAAGGCGCCGACAACGCCGACTGGGATCTGATCATGCGGATCGCGTCCCCGCGCGGCTTCATGGCGACCGAGGACGTGGCGAAGACGATCGCGTTCCTGGCCAGTGACGACGCCGCGGCGATTCACGGCGCGGTGTACCGCGTCGACAACGGCAAGGGCGCCGGCTGACCCGGTGAACGGTGCCACTCAGAACGGCGGCGGTTCGTAGGTGGCGGCGAGCCACGCCTGATGCTGGCGTTCACGTTCGGCGTTGATCTCGATACGCTGTCGGCGTTCACGGGCGATGCGGGCCTGCCGTTCCTGCTCGCGGGTTCTGGTCCGTCGCGGCATCATCGCCGCCTTGTCCGGCGCCTCCGCGGGCACGTCAACATCGGGCAGGGCCGCCGACGGTGTCGCCAAGGTCGGAAACAACAGTCCGCCAAGCGGTTCGGTGA
>NZ_JBTBFV010000044.1:0-44557 GCF_054786995.1 Mycobacterium sp. ZZG | reverse complement strand
CGGATGATCTGATCCGGAGTGTGCCGCCGGCGCTTGTTCGTTGCCATGTCGTCATTGATTCTTCCTGCCCGAGCACTCGGGCAACAGAGTCCCACAACGACTGGACCACTACAGGGGGCTCACCTCAGTTCCACCAGACGATGGTGAACAGAATGGCGCAGATGAACACCACGATGTCGCGCCAATTGCCCTGATATGACATGGCCAGTTCCCGGAGCTCGCGGCTCTTGTCCGCCGCGGCGATCAGACCGTCGATGCGCATGTCAATGATCCGCTGGAGCTCCGCGCGACGCTCGACCTGGTCGGCCGGGAGCCGCTCCAGCAGGTCCAGGTCCCTGACGATCGCGTCACGCACGTCGGGCGGACGCAGGTTCCCCGCCGCCAGCCCGAGCAGCGCACCGCCTGCGATCGGCGCGCCCGCCAGGGCGAATTCGGCCATACCGGGCATGAGACTCCTCCGTCATTCCATCAGCGTTGCGGCCACAGTCGCACCGAGATTCCAGCACGCTTCCAAGTCGCTTCTGGTCGGCTTGCCGGAGACGATCACAGTTTCGGCGGCTTTCTCCCACTTGAGCGCACCGGTGATCGCTGCGAGTGCCCGCTCAGCGCCCTCGGTGCCTTCGTTGCCGTGCAGATACATCCCGAACGGCCGGCCCTGCGCCGAATCCAGCAGGGGGTAATACGACTGGTCGAACGCGTGCTTGAGCGCGCCGCTCATGTAACCGAGGTTGGCCGGAGTGCCCAGCAAGTAGCCGTCGGCGGCCAGCATCTCGGCCGGTGAGACCGTCAGCGCTGCACGGCGCAGCACCTCGACACCCTCGATCTCGGGATCCGTCGCGCCGGCGAGCACCGCCTCGAACATCTCGTGGCAGTGGGGCGACGGGGTGTGGTGCACGATCAGCAGCGTCTTGCTCATCGGGCCGACTCCTCGAGCAGTACCGCCTTCTTCATCGTCTCCCGAGCGCGGCCGCGGTCACCGGCGTAGTCGTACGCGCGTGCCAGCCGGTACCAGCGGAGCCAGTTCTCGGGGTCGGCCTCCAGTTCGTCGCGCACCGCGCCGAACAACGCGTCGGCCGCATCGCGTTCGATACGGCCAGACGGCCTTCGCGGCAGGTCGCTGATGTCGAGCTCCATTCCCTGTTCGCGGGCAAGCCGCGCCAGTCTCTGATGTGCCAGACCGGCTTTCAGTGTCGCCACCATCGCCCAGATTCCGATGACGGGCAGGATCAGGATGGCCGCCCCGAGCCCGATCGGCGCCGGCTCCCCCGAGGAGATCAAGATCCACGCCGCCCGCCCGAGCAGGACGAAATACACGACGAGCGCGACGCACATGAAGCCGATCATCAGCTGTGTGCGCAGGGCGCGCGCCCCGTCACTCATGTCAGGTCGAGCAGGGATTCGATGCCGATCGTCAGACCCGGATGTTCCCGGATCTTGCGCACGGCCAACAGCACACCGGGTACGAAGGAGGTGCGGTCGATGCTGTCGTGACGGATGGTCAGCGTCTCTCCGAGCGTGCCGAACAGAACTTCCTGGTGTGCGACCAGGCCGGCGAGCCGCACGGAGTGCACGGGGACGCCGTCGACGTCCGCTCCCCTGGCGCCGTCGAGACCGGTACTGGTGGCATCCGGGTTGGGCGGCATGCCTTTTCGTGCCTCGGCGATGAGGCGGGCGGTCCGCATGGCGGTTCCCGACGGCGCGTCAGCCTTGTGCGGATGGTGCAGTTCGATGACCTCGACCGACTCGAAGTACTTGGCGGCCTGCTGCGCGAAGTGCATCGACAGCACGGCGCCGATCGCGAAGTTCGGCGCGATGAGCACCGAGGCGCCCGGTGTGGCCGCAAGCCATTCCCTGACCTGATCGAGGCGCTCGTCGGTGAAGCCGGTGGTGCCGACGACCGCATGAATCCCGTTGTCGATCAAGAACTTCAGATTGTCCATGACGACACTGGGATGGGTGAAGTCGATGACGACCTCGGTGTCGCTGTCCACGAGCGCGGACAGCGAGTCGCCGGCATCGACACCCGTGGTGAAGGTCAGGTCGTCGGCGGCCTCGACGCCCGCCACCATCGTCGCGCCCACCTTGCCCTTGGCGCCCAGCACTCCCACTCGCATGGGCTCACCCTAGCGTCCCAGCTCAGGCCTCAGGAATTTCGCTCGCCGCCGCTGACTTTGCCGGGTCCCCGCGGTCGATCTGCAGGCGTCGGCGCTGACCTGGGGCGCTCCCAAGGATCAGTTGGTGGTGGGTGGTGGGGGTTGGAAGGGTGTGTACCACTTCCACTGAGCCCGTTCGCCGGACGGCCCACGATAGGGCGCGACTTCGGGTGGGGGTTGGGTCGGGGGACGGGCCAGTGACCCGGGTTCGAGGTGTCGGCCGGTGCTGTCGGTGACTGTGAGCCGCTCGGCGGGTCCGGTGATGGTGAGGACGCCGCGGTGATGCAACCGGTGGTGGTGGGGACAGACCAGCACCAGGTTGTCCAACTCGGTCAGCCCGCCGTCTTCCCAATGCCGGATGTGATGGGCGTGCAACCCCCGCGTGGCCCCACACCCAGGCACCACACACGTGCGATCACGATGCTCCAACGCCCGCCGCAACCGCCGGCTGATCGTGCGGGTCGTGCGCCCGGAACCGATGACCTGCCCATGGCGTTCGAACCACACCTCACACGTGGCATCACAAGACAGATACCGACGATCGGCAGCCGAGAGCGCCGGCCCCAAATGCAGGGAGGCGATGCGGTCTTTGACATCGACATGCATCACCACCGTGGTGTGCTGCCCATGCGGGCGCCGCGCCACCTCAACATCCCAGCCCGCCTTCACCAGCGCCCAGAACGCCGCCACCGTGTCCGGCAACGGCGCCCGCCCCACACCCTCACCGCGATCGCCGGTGTCGTAGCCGCGGTCGGTGATGTCGTGGTCGGTGTCGTGGCCGTCGGCGTGGTCGGTGATGTTGTGGTCGCGTTTCCACTGCGCCACCAACGCCTCGTGATGAGACCGCAGCGCCGTGTCGAACGTCGCCGCCTCATCATGGGGCAACGCGATCCGCCAATAGGTGTACTGCTCATCACTGGTCTTGGTGATCGACGCCCGCGGCGCGGGATCCGGCCTGACCGCGGGTTCAGACCGGGACTCGGCCTCGGCCTCAGAGTCGGATTCAGGGTCCGACTCAGGGTCACAGCCGGATTCGGGGTCACAGCCGGGTTCGGGTTCGGGGCGGGGTTCCTGCTTGACCGCGATACGCAACTGGGCCACCGTCGAATGGGCGGCCAACTCGGCGTAATGATCGTCAGAACCCGCCCCCGCGCCCTCGGCGATCACCCCGACCTGATCCAACGACAGCCGGCCCTCCCGCAAATCCCGGCTACAGCGCGGAAACTCCCCAAGCCGGCGCGCCACCGCCACGATCGTCTCGGCGTTACGAAACGAAGTACCCAACTTCCACGCGATCAACCCCTCCATCGACCGCACACCGGTGAACCCCCACAACCCGGCACCATCGATCTCGGCAGCGATCTGCGCGATACGCCCATCAATGGCGTTGCGCTGACCCGCCAACTCCCCCAACTCCTCGAAAAACGCCTCAAGACGATCAGACTGACCCACCACACCACCAGTGCCAGTACCAGTCGGGACCCTCGAGGACATAACCCCATCCTCCCAGCACCCACCGACAAAAAACGGCCGCGCGAAACCGACTCAGGACGGCCTCTTTTCGCCGAATCGGCAGTAAACAGTCAGTGGTGAAATGACCGGGCCGTGCTGGTTCACTTGCTCTGCCTGTCTTGCTACGAAAAACGACATGCTTGCCGAGGATGCACGGCCTCGACCGGAAGCGCGCGCCCATTCCATACGACTCCGGGTCCGTAAGACGCTGCCACGTTCCACACCCCGGCTAGTCTCATGGGATGACTCGTGGCTTCCGGCGGGCGCCGGCGCTCACCTTGGCTGCTGCATGTGCGTTGACGGGCGGCGTGCTGTCCGCGGCGCCCGCGGCCGCGGCACCGTACGGCAGCAACGGCGTCTTCGGTGTCACCACCCAGCCCCGCGACGGCTGGGCGACCGCGTACATCCCGCCCGGGCACTACCGCGTAGACCAGTCCCCCAGCATGCAGCCTTACCAGAGCCCGCCCGGCCGCTGGTTCCGGTGCAGCGACTTCCCCTGTGCGCCAACATCTCCGGGGAACATCATCGGAATGGGCGCGGCCCTGCGGGACGTGCCGACGTTCGTCGAAATTCTGCCCAGCGACGTGGCCGTTGCGCTGCACAACGTGACGCTGACCCCTGCCTGAGGTTCAGCACACCAGGGCCGGATCGAAGGTGGCCCGCGCAGCGACGGAGGCCGCCGCAGCGGCCACCAGCACCGTGGCATCACCGTCGCGGCCCTTCGGGAGGACGATCTCCGCGCTGTCGGGACCGTCGCGGTGGGCCATCAGCCAGTCGTACAACAACCAGTCCAGCGCGCACGCGACGTCGTAGGGATCGGCATCGGTCTGCGCTGCAGATGAAACCACCTTCTGCATGGCCTCGCAGTGCTCACGGCGTGCGGCGTCCTTGTTGGTGCCCGAGCTGTCGTACAGCAACATCGACAACGTCAGCGGCAACCGGGTGCCCGCCTCGGTGCGCACCACCCAGCGGCCGCCTTTCCACGGCCGGGCATGGTCCACCTGCGCCATCTCGCCGTATCCGCCGACGACACCTGGCTTCGGTTCGTCGAGTTCACCGTCAAGGGGGGCCGGCCCCAGCATGTCCAACGGATGTCGGGCCAGAATCGACATCAGCACTGCGGTGCCGATGATCTGGCCGGCCCTGGAATCCGGCGCGAGTCCGAGACGCTCCACTGCTCGCGCATAGTCCAGGCACGCCCGGTCCACACTGCGATAGAGCTCGCCCAGATCCTGACGGTCCTGAACCGTCGGCCTCCGCCCGCCGCCGAGGAGCTCCCCGAACCGCCGGGAAGCATCGATCAGCGAATCGTCGAGCGCGGACAGATGCGTCGCCACCAACCGGTCGGGTTCGTCGTCCTCGCCGACGAGCACGTGCAGCGTGGTGGGCGCTCCGTCGGATGTCGTCCAGTAGAAACCGATCTGGCCGTCGTCCTGCACGATCAGCGGCCTCAAGATCGTCTCCAGATCATGACGCGGTTGTTGCCCGAGTCCGCAACGGCCAACAGATCGCCGTGCAGGCTCACGCCGTACGGCCAGCAGAGGGTGTCGCGCCCCACCAGCGACCAGCGGTTCTCGCCGTTGGACCCGAAGTCGGGTTGGGCCAGCACATGATCGGCCGGCCGACCCCCGAGCGCCCCCGCCTGCACACCGTCCCACACCAGGATTCGATTGTTGGCCGTGTCCGCCACGACGACGCAGCCACCGTCGAGGTCTATCGCGTACGGGAACCGGAACCTGTCACCGGTGTGCGGGCCATAGGGCCACTCCTGCGCGGTGACGAAATCAGGCTGTCCCAGAACGAGATTCGCGGGAGCATCGGCGGCCGGGTGCGGTGACCAGCCGAGCACGCGATGATCTCCGGCATCGGCGACCAGCAGCAGCTCCGACGTCCCGGCGATCGCATGCGGCCACCGAAAGCTCGCCGGTCCGACCGCCTGGCCCCGGTTCTCCTCCCTGGCACTCGCCGTCGGCTGCCCGAGCACGATGTCCGCCGCCTGCCCCGGTTCCGGGATGCCGCCGCTCCACCCCAACACCCTCCGGTTGCCGGTGTCCGCCACCCAGAACCGGTCACCGAGCCTTGCGAATCCGAAGGGCCAGTAGAAGGTCCCCGCCGAGCAGGCCCGGCCCGCATTGGGTTCCACGGATCCGGCGTCGGGCTGCCCGAGCACCACGTCGGGTGCCACATCGTCGGACTCGGGCACCCGGTTCCAGATCAGCAACCGATGATGCCACGCGTCGGCGACGATCAGCCGGCCGTCGATGATCGCGACGCCGGTCGGCAGGTTCATCCCGCGCTCGGGCCCGCGGCCTCCCGCCGCACGGCCCTCCGAAATCCCGTCCGGCTGACCGAGGACCACATCCGCGTCCTGCTCGTCGCTATCCGGCAGGCCGTGCCAGATCAGGACGCGGTGGTTGCCGGAGTCTGCGACGACGACGTGCTCGTCGTCGACGAAAACCCCACGCGGCGAATACATCCAGGCCATGCTTGGGGTCGCTTGGGGCAACGCCAACCCACCCGGCGCTGGTGCTCCCAGCCAGCGCAGCGGTCGCCAGCCGCCGCTGTTGTCCTCGGCCGGCGGCGCTTCCGGTGAGTGGCCGGCAGGCCGCCCGGCAATGGTGTGCCGCACCGTGTAACGGCTCATCGGCCGGTCCGAACCCAGACATCCCCATCGTCGATCCGCAACGGTAGCTGCTCCAGTTGCACCCCCGGCGCGGACAGGCACTCCCCCGACTCCGCGTCATAGCAGAACCCGTGCCACGGACACGTCAGCGTGCCCGCCGTGGCGTCGAAGACCGCATCGCCGAGCGGCAGCGCCTCGTGGGCGCACTCGTTGTAGAAAGCCGACAGTTTCTGTCCGATGTTGACCACGAGGACGTCGCCGCCGAGGACCCGGATCTCGTCGACGGCGATCGAGTCCACGCGGCCGACGTTCACCCATCCGTCCGCCTCCGCTCTGGGCGGTATCCGCAGCGCCTCGACCGGTATCAGCGTCGGTGTGGCCTCGCCGGACACCACCTCGACCGCCTCCAGATTCGGAACACCCTGCAACAGAGCGGCTTCGACGAGCTCGCGAAGAGTCACCGAGGCCATCGAACAACCGTTGCAGGCCCCTTCGAGCCGGACGAACGCCACGCGGTCGTCGACCCGCACCAGCGTCACGTCCCCACCATGGCTGTGCAGTTGCGGGCGAACGGCGGCCAGCGCCCGCTCGGCCAGCGTCACCGGATCGGGCCGGATGATGCCGTGCAGCGTCAGCAGCATCCGGACCACAGGGTCGTCGACCAGATCGAACAGCAGCGGCCGCGCAGCGTCGTCAGCCCGCATCCGGGCCACGATCGTCGTCAGCCCGGCGCGATGGATTTCCTCCACGGCCGCCTTGAGTTCTTCAGCCGCTGCCCGCGCGGTCGGGTCGAGTTCGGCCAGTGCCGCGACCGCAGCATCGACACGCCTGGCAAGAACCTCGAGATCGGCTGCGCCTGCGTCCACGGCAGTCATCGGGCGCCCTCGCGGGAGATCTCGTCGAGCACGCCGCGCACCGCGCGGACCGATTCGGTGTCCCCGTGCTCCTCGAAAAGGAAGCGCGCCTCGTACAGCCTGGCCTTCGCCTGGTCGAACAGACCGAGATGGGCAAGCACGTTGCCCTGGTTGGCCAGCACCCGTGCGCGCCCGTGCGGGTCGACGTCCCGGTCGCGGGCATCCAGCACGGCCTCGTAGATCTCAACCGCCTCGACAAGGTTCTCCTGGCGGTGACGAGAGGGGCTGTACACCAACGAGTTCGCCAAATTCAGCTGCACGCTCGCCCACCGTTGCGGATGCTCGTCGCGGGTGAACACCGTGAGCGCCTGGCGCAACGACTGCGCGGCGATGCCCAGCCGCAGCTGGCTCGACGCCTCCACCATCGGCATCGTCAGGTAGGCGGTGGCCAGATCGGCGTGACCCGAGGCCCACAGCAGCGGAGCGTCCTCGCAGCGGATCAACTGCAGTGCCGAGTGGTAGTGCGGTATCGCTGAGGGCATCAGCTCAGGTCGGAGCGCGGCCTGCTCGTGCAGCATGCCCGCGGCGGTGAGGTGCAGTTCGGCGCGAGCGACCTTCAGCCCGTCGGCACCGTCGAGCAGCGCAAGTGCCCGGTCCACCCGCGCCAGGGCGGACGGGTCGTCACCGTCGCGGCAGATACCGGCGGCCGCGCCGAGCAGGACGCCGGCCAGCGGTCTGCTCACCGGCGCCGCCGCCTCTGCGGCCGCGTCGAGCAGCTGCACGGCCTTCGCCGGTGCGTCCGCGGCGATCGCTGCCGACGCGGCGGTGGCGAGCACCGCGGCAGCAAGCTCGCCGCCGAGTCCGTCAGCGCCGGGGACCTCGTCACTGCGTCCGAGCGCGAACAACACCACGTCGACGAGCACCCCGAACTCGCCGAGATCTGCGCGTACCGCGTCGGGATCGGCCGAGTCGGGATCGAGAACGAACCGGTTGTAGCGCGCCACGGCATCGTCACCGGCCAGTGCCGCCAGCGCAGCGTCGCGGTCACCGACCAGCGCATGCCGGTGCCCGGCCAGCCGGTCGGGCCACACCTCGGGCAGGCGGCCGGCCAGCAGCGCAGCACGCACCGGGTCGGTGTCGTCGCCGGCGGGGATCAGCAGATAGCCGAGGGGAAGGCCGAACACACCGAGTGGTTGCGGTCGCGCCACCAGGTCCGCGGCGCCTCGCCCGGTCGGTTCAACGGCGGTGTCGGTCACGGCCCTCCCAGGGGACTCATCGCAGATCCCGTTCTGCGGCACGCTTGATCAGATCGGCCGCCAGATCCGCGCGGCGACGGGTGCGGTGCGTGCTGATCCGTCTGCGCACCACCGCGTCGTCGAACACGACGACGACATCGACGGCCCACTGTCCGCGTTCGGGCACCACCACTGCCTCGACGGCACGCGCATTGTCGTCACTCACGAGCATCACCGGTCCAGCCTCGGTTCGTCGCCGAGGGGAATGCGCAACGCCGACTGGTCATCGTCCCAGGATGCGCCCCGAACGCCCGTCATAGCGAGGTCCATGAGCACCTCACGAACCAGAACCGACCGGTCCCCGGCGGGTGTGCGTTGCTTGAGCAGCAGTCCGCCGCTTCGGGGGCCACGCAGCGGGATGAGCCATAAGGCACCGTCACGCACCACCGCGGCCACGGCGTCGGACGGAAACCTCGCGGCCGCGAGCTCGGCGTCCAGCCGCAGATATCCGTCCGCGGTGAACTCGACCGTGACCTCACGCCGGCCGGCGGGACGCAGCGGTGCCAGGTAGTCGCGCTCGACGATGGCCAGGACCTCTTCCATTGCGGTCGCCACCGGTTCCGAGAGGTCGGCCCCCATCTCGACGCTGTCGACCTCGATCAGGAACACGGTGATGTCGGTGGGACACGCGTCGCCCAGCGCCCAGCGCGCGAACGCGATCGCGTGATCCCAGCGGAACGAATGGGTGTGCAAACCCTGCAGCGGCGGCAACTCGGCGAGTTCCGCACCGGGCACCCGGAACGTCGTGCCGGGCGCCGAACCCGTGGCCGCCGCGTCGATGATGACCACCCGTCGAGCACCGTTCATCTGGAATGCGACGTCCATGCCGGCGGTGCCACCGTCGACGAGCTTCGCGCCGTCGGGCACGCCGCGCTCCCACAGGTGGCGGACCAGGACCGGACCGACCCCGTCGTCGCCGCGCAGCAGATTTCCGCAGCCGATCACCAGCAGCTCGCAACCCGGCGGCTGGAGGGATGCCGCCGGGCTGCAAGCTTCGGGATCTGTCCCAGGTGACGCCAGTTCACACCATCCCGTTGATCACGAACTTGCTCAGTTCCCGGCCGGTCTTGCCGTCGTAGGCATGCACCGTGCACACCAGGCAGGAATCGAAACTGCGGGCGACGTGGCCGAGTTCGACCGGATCCTCGGCGTCGACGATCGGGGATCCGACCAGCGCCCGCTCGATCGGGCCGAGCACCTCCGAGCCGTCCCGAGGTCCGATGTTCCACGCGGTGGGAGTGACCACCTGGTAGTTCTTGATCTTGCTGTCCTCGATCACGATCCAGTCCGACAGTGCACCGCGCGCGGCTTCGGTGGAACCGAAACCCTTGCCTTCGGCGTACTCGGTGGGCTTGGTGTAGAAGCTCTCCTTCAGCTCCAACGCATCGAGCCACTGCCGCGTCCACTTGTAGTACTTGGGTGCCTCGTGCATGCGGGCCAGTTGGCGCACCATCACCGACGGGCCGATGGTGTTGTAGATGTCGCCGAACAGCGGGTCGTTGTCCTGATGCGCGGCGGCGTCGGGTCCGGCCGCCGCCATGCGGCGCGCCAGCGGTCCTGCCTCCAACGGGATATTGCCCAGATCCCCCACGGCGTAGCGCGGCGACTTGGCCCAGCTGTACTTGCCCTGCTTGCGTCCCTGCTCGGGGTCGATCGGGATGGTCTCGCCGTCGAACGGGTGCAGTGGCCGGTCGCCCTGGTAGAAGGAGTGCGTGACGTCCTCGCGGACGTTGGCCTGGTCGAACTCGAAGTAACGACCGTCGGCGTACACCCCGGAGCGGCCGATCAATGCTGCGTTGCGGCCGTCGATCGTGGGGTTCTCGTACAGGGACGGCTCGAAATATGTTCCGGTGGCAAGGTAATTGCCCACCCCCTGGCCGTACTTGTCGAGCCCGACGTCCAGGCAGTACCTGATGAAGAACCCGCAGTCGCTGTTGTACTGCGCTTCGTTCTCGTCCACCCAGGCCAGTACGTCGTTCCAGGTCTTGTTTTCCAGCCAGCGGTCCACCGAACAGCCCAGCCACTGGCCTTCCAGCCAGGCATCGTTCCAGTGCTCGAGGATCGCGATGGAACGGGTGACGTCACTGAGCGTGGGGGCGCACATCACCCCGCCCGGAACCATGAAGCTCGAGTGGGGCCATTGCCCGCCGTAGATCGCATACACCTCAACAGGTTTGGAGCTCAACACGACACCGGGTTGGTAGCTGGTGCCGACATACGGCGCGAATCGGCGGACAGCCTCGTCATACAACGCCGACTTCGCATAGTTCTTGTTGGTCAGATCGATGGCGAACAGTGCATAGAAGTAGCGCGGGATCGACTGCAACGTCTCACACGCCTGACAGATGTTGCGCACCAGCGTCGCGTTGTGCGGCATGTGGGTGCGCCACGCGGTGTCCAAGGCATACGCGGACTTGTAGAGATGGCTTCCGCCGCAGATGCCGCAGATGCGCGGGCACACCACCAGTCCCGACTGAGGGTCCTTGCCCTGCAGGATGATCTCGAATCCGCGGAACATCGCCGCCTCGGTCCACGCCGAGGTGACGACCCCGTCCTCGATCGTGACGCGGACGTCGAGGTCACCCTCGACGCGGCCGAGCGGGCTGACGAAGAGATCCAGCTTTGACGCCATATGAAAAGTCCTTCCTCGGACGCGCTAGACCACGAACATGTCTTCTTTGGACCACTGCGGCGCCGCGATCCGCGCGGCCGCCGCCAGGCCCATGTACGTGAGGTGATCGGTTCCCTCGGGAACTTCCTTCGGGATCATGCCGCTGACCTTCTGCGTCTTGAACAGCGTCCCCGGCGCCAGGTCGAAGTGCGGGAACTCCGGTTCGGTGCAGCCGATGCAGGGCATCCCGGCCCGGGTCTTCGACGACTGCCGGTTCCACAGAATCCGGTTGCACGGGGAGTGCGTCATCGGACCGCGGCAGCCGAATTCATAGAACAGGCAACCGGTTCGGGTTCCCTCACCGAACGACAGGGTGGACTGCTTGTACTCGAAGAACTGCACCCGGGTGCAGCCGGTCTGGGTGAACGTCTTGAAGAACGTCTCCGGGCGGTGCAGGTCGTCGAGCGTGATGTCGCCGGCGCGGCCGGTGGCCAGCGCCACCAGGATCTGGGTGATCCAGTCCGGGTGAGCGGGGCAGCCAGGCACATTGATCACCGGGAGGCCCATCTTCGACCGGAAGTCGGGGCCGAGGAAGCCGCCCTTCTCCCGCTTGTGGAACTGCAGTCCGGTGGACCCCGACGGGTTGGGTTCCATCGCGGGGATACCGCCCCAGCAGGCGCAGTCACCGATCGCGACGACGATCTGCGCGGCTCCGGCCAGGTCGGTGACCCAGTCCTTCATCGGGCGGTCGGCGAACATGTCCGTGCGGCCGCCGTAGGCCTGCATGACCGTGCCCTCGAACACGAAGATGTCGAGCGGCCGCTGCCCGTCGGCGCAGTCCCGGAAGACCTTCTGGGCGTTCTCCCCGAGTTCGAGCCCCAGCGACGGGTGCCAGAGGAGATCGAGGCCGAAGTCGACGATCAGGTCGACGACGTTGGGCTCCTCGGCGTTGAGGAACGACATGGTGTTGCCACTACATGCCCCACCCTGGAACCACAGCACCGATGCCATGAGCACTCCTCTCGGTCACCGGAAGCGCAGGCCTCCGGAGCAATCAGTTCCCGAATTCAGTTGTGCGGGACCGCGTTGCGTGCGGTCAGACTCGTCGCCCGAAGGCCCGGGCCACTTCGAGCAGGTAGACGAGACCACGTGTGACGTCGGGATCCCTGGCGGCGCCGCGCAGCGTCTTCCACACCCCACGGACCCCGCGGGGCGACGCCGGCATCGACTGCCGCGCCGACACCAGCGCGTCGCCGAGGGCGGCGACCACGTCGGCGCCCTGCGGCTTGGTCAGTGAGGAGTTCAGCAGCGTGCTGATCGCCGGCGCCGCGTTCACCAGCCCACTCGTCAGAACGGCCAGGCTGGCCGACAACTCGCCGAGGTCACCGGTTTGGCCCTTGAGCTCACCGATCGCCGAGGTCAGGTTCGCGGTGATGTCGTCGCCGCGACGGACGAAACCGTCGAGCCCGGTGACCAGGACTGCCAACAGATCTGCATGCTCGAGCAACGTGTCCAGCGCTTCGGCGACCCGGGGGTCGTCGAGGCGGTCCCGGAGCGCGGCGGACGGTCCGGAGACGGTCGGATCCAGAACGGGAGTTGACGACCCACCGTTGGTGTTCACACTCGACCTCCCTGCCGACTCCCCCGCGCGGAGGGATGAACCTCAACGTACTCAGCCGTCGCGGCCCTGCCTATCGCTTTCGCGCAACCGCTATCAGGATTGCGCAGACATGACTACGCTGAAGCGAGTCCGATGTTTAGGAGACGTTGCCGTGCCGACGCGAATTCCGTTATCCCGCCTCGAAGTTAGCCTTCCCTATCTTGCGCGGAAATAGCGGTCCCGGTGTCGCGGCTGACGCGCTTGGGCTTCATCGACATCAGGCGCACGAGTGATCCGGTCCGTCGGAAGGTGCGTTCGCGCGGGGTGCCGCCGGCGCTCACCGAGCACGAGATCTTCTACACCGAGGACATCAGCAAGGCGAAGCGGCTGATCGGCCGCGCCTTGTCGCCGCTGACGCTGACGGTGGATCCCGCCGACGCCGACGGGTTCGCGGCCACCATGCACGGCATCCGGCTGCGCAACGTCAGCATGCTCTACCTCGACCTGCACGTGCCCGCCTCGATCGACATCCCGGAGTCGGGCCGCTACTACGCGGTGCACATGCCGATGAACGGGGTGGCCACGGTTCACCACCCGTCCTCGACGTTTCAGGCCAGCACGATGCGCTCACTGGTCTCAAGCCCGGGTGTGCCGCTGCGCATCGACCTCGGTGTCGACACCCCGCAACTGCTGATCCGCATCGAGCAGCAGGCGATGGCCGCCCATGTGACCCGGCTGATCGGCCGTAATCTGGCGCGGCCGTTGGTGTTCGAGCCCGAGTTCGACCTGGCCACCGAGGCGGCGATGCGCTGGCACGCGGCGGTTCAGCTCGTGCACACCGAGGTCTACCACGCCGGCTCGCTGATTCAGAAGGGTCGCGCGATCGGGCCGGTCGAGGAACTGGTGATGAGCAGCCTGCTGCACCTCCAACCGTCGAACTACCACGCCGACATCACCCAGCCCTCACCCCCGGATCCCCGCCGCACGGTCATCCAGCAGGCGATGGATTTCATCGACGACCATCTGGCGGAACGCATCACGATGGATTCGCTGGCGACCGCCGTGCACATGAGCGTGCGGTCGATTCAGCAGGGCTTCCGCTCCGAACTCGGCATGTCGCCGATGGCGTTCGTCCGTGAGCGGCGCTTGGAGCGGGTGCACGAGGAACTCGCCGACGCCATCCCGTCCGATGGTGTGACGGTGACCGCGGTGGCCGAGCGCTGGGGTTTCCACCATCTCGGCAGCTTTGCGGTGGAGTACCGGAAACGCTGGGGCGAGGCGCCGTCGGAGACGCTGCGCCGCTGAACCTCAGCAGATCCGTGGAAGTTGCTCCCCCAGTTCACGTTCCACCACCCGGGTGGTGCCGAACGGGGTGCGGGCCACCGCCATGCCGGGATGGTCGGCGACGACGCGCCCGATCACCGCGGCGCCGACGCCCTCGGGGCAACCACGCATCGCGGCGAGGACCGCCTCGGCGTGCTCGGGGGCCACGAACGCCACCATCTTGCCCTCGTTGGCGACCTGCAGCGGATCCAGCCCGAGGAACGAGCAGGCCGACGCCACGGTCTCGGGGACCGGAATGGCCGCCTCGTCGAGGTCCACGCCGACCGATGCGGCCCGGGCGATCTCGACGACCGACGCCACCAGGCCGCCGCGGGTGGGATCGCGCAGCGTGTGCACCGCACCGGGCTCGCCTGCAGCCAGCATCGCGCCCACCAGCCGGTGCAGCGGTGCGCTGTCGGTGGTCACCACGGTGCCGAAGTCGATCCCCTCGCGCACGCTCATGATGGCGACCCCGTGCTCGCCGATGTCACCCGAGACGATCACCACGTCGCCGGGGCGGGCCTGTTCCGGGCCGATCGCGACCCCCGGCGGGACGACTCCCACCCCGGCGGTATTGATGAAAAGCTGGTCGGCACCGCCCTTCCCGACGACCTTGGTGTCACCGGTGACGATGGGAACCCCGGCTTCGGCGGCGGCCCTGCCCATCGTCGCCGCGACGGTGCCGAGCACGTCGATCTCCAGGCCCTCCTCGAGGATGAACCCGGCGGTGATCCCGATCGGTTGCGCTCCGCTGCAGGCCAGATCGTTGATCGTGCCGTTGACCGCGAGGTCGCCGATGTTGCCGCCGGGGAAGAACAGCGGCTGCACGACGTAGGAGTCGGTGGTCAGCGCGATGCGGCCGGCGCCGGTGTCGAGCACCGCCGAATCGCGGCTCGGTCCGGGCTGAGATCCGAACGCCGGCAGGAAGAGGTTTTCGATCAGCTCCTCGGACAGCACGCCACCGCCGCCATGCCCCAGCACCACGCGTCTCGTCTCGCGCAGCGGCAGCGGGCACACCCAGTCGGCGGGGTCGACGGACACGGGCGTGTCAGGCATGCGCTGGCTTCGATGTCGGCGCCGGCGCGCCTCCGGCCGTTTCCAGCCGGCGGAACTGGTAGTACGCGGCACACGCGCCCTCGCTGGACACCATGGTCGCGCCCAGCGGTGTGCGCGGCGTACAGGTGCGGCCGAACGCCGGACACTCGTTGGGCTTGAGCAGCCCCTGCAGGACCTCCCCACTGTGGCACTCGGCGGATTCGGCCACCTGCAGATGCCCGACACCGAACCGCCGCTCGGCGTCGTAGTCCGCATAGCGTGGCGACAGGGTCCATCCGGACCGCGGGATCATGCCGATGCCGCGCCACTGCCGGTCGGTGACCGTGAACACGTCGGCGAGCGTCTGCTTAGCCACCACGTTGCCCTCGGCGCTGACGGCGCGGGGGTAGGCGTTGCGCAGCGCGGGTGTGCCCTCTTCCAGTAGCTCGACCACCTGCCGCACGCCTTCGAGCAGGTCCAGCGGTTCGAAACCGGTGACGACGATGGGCACCCCGAATTGTTCGACCAGGGGCTGATATTCGGCGGTGCCCATGACCGAGCAGACGTGGCCGGCGGCCAGGAAGCCCTGCACGCGGTTCGTCGGTGACGACAGGATCGCGGTGATCGCCGGCGGCACCAGCACATGCGAGACCAGCATCGAGAAGTTGGTCAGCCCGAGTCGCTGGGCGTGCAGCACCGCCATCGCGTTGGCCGGTGCGGTGGTCTCGAACCCGACACCGAAGAACACCACCTGCTTGTCCGGGTTGTCCGCGGCGATCCGGGTGGCGTCCAGTGGGGAGTACACGATGCGGACGTCTCCACCGCGGGCGCGCACGCCGAACAGGTCCTGGCTGCTGCCGGGAACCCGCAGCATGTCGCCGAACGAGCAGAAGATGACGTCCTCGCGCGCCGCGATGGCCAGGGCCCGGTCGATCATCTCCAGCGGCGTGACGCACACCGGGCAGCCCGGGCCGTGGATGAACTCGACCGCTCCGGCCAGCAACTGGTCGATTCCGTTGCGGATGATCGAATGTGTCTGTCCACCGCAGACTTCCATGATGGTCCAGGGCTTCGTGGCCCGACGGCGGATCGCGTCGACCAACACCGCTGCCGCCGCCGGGTCGCGGAACTCGTCGAGATATCTCATGCCGGGTCCCTCCTGCCCACCGGCTGCTCGCCGGCCAGTTCCTCGTCGAGGACGCCGAGCTCGGCGAACATGCGCAGCGTCTCGTGGGCCGACACCTCATCCAGTCGGGCGATCGCGAACCCGGCGTGCACGATCGTGTACTCGCCGACCTCCATGTCAGGGAGGTAGGCCAGGCACACCGTCTTGGTGGTGCCGCCGAACTCGACCGTGGACATCCGTGTCCCGGCCTCCTCCCAGATCTCGATCACCTTGCCGGGGATTCCGAGGCACATGGACCGCTCCTTTCCCGAAACATCCTTTGCGAGAGCGTTGCCGCTGCGACAGCCGCCTGCCCCAACGCCAGTCCGCCGTCATTGCACGGCACCACCCGGTGGGTGAGCACTTCCAGCCCGCGCGCGCGGAGGCCGCGGGTGATTCCGGCCAGCAGCCTGCGGTTGGCGAACACCCCGCCGGTCAGCCCGATGGTCGGGATACCCGCGGCCACCGCGGCGTCGCCCGCGGCCCGCACCGTCGCGCGCACGACGGCGTCGTGAAACGCCATGGCCAGATCGGCGGTGGGCACCCCGCGGCGCACCCCGTCGACCAACGCGGTGATCACCGGTGCCGGGTCGAGGACTCCGGCGGTCACCTCGAAGTCGACGGCCCGCCAGGGACGCCCGGCACGGGCCCGGTGCTCCAGCTCGATCGCGGCCTGACCTTCGTAGCTGACCTGCCGGCACACCCCGAGAAGGCTGGACACCGCATCGAAGAGCCGCCCCATGCTTGTGGTGGGCACGCATCCCACGCCGCGCCGCAGTTGCTGGGTGAGGATGTGCAGGCCGGCTGCGCCGAGGGCGGCCACCGGCGGGAGATCGTCGGACGCCTCGATCCCGGCCCGGTCGAGCAGGTCCAGCGCGATGCGCGCGGGTTGGCGCACCGCTCCTTCGCCACCCGGCAGCGCGAACGGTGCCAGGTGGCCGACCCGGGTGAAGCGAGCCGGATCGCGGACTGCGAGCAGCTCGCCACCCCAGATCGTGCCGTCGGTGCCGAAACCGGTGCCGTCGTAGGTGACCGCGATGATCGGCTCGCCGAGCCTGCGGTGTTCGGCGAGCAGCGAGACGACGTGTGCGTGGTGGTGCTGCACGGCCAGGAGCCGATCGCCCCGCCGTTGGGCCCACCGCGTGGTCGCGTACTGCGGGTGCAGGTCGTGCGCGAGCACGGTGGGCGCACTGCCGGTGAGAAAACCCAGGTGATCCACCGCGGCCGCGAAGCAGTCCTGGGTGCGCGGGTCGGCCATGTCGCCCAGGTGCGACGACAGATGTGCGCGGCCGTGCCTGCCTGTCAACGCGAATGTGGTCTTGATGTCACCGCCCGTGGCGAGGATCACCGGCAGGTCGTCGGGCTCGCCGGAACCGATGGACACCGGAAGTGGCGCGTAGCCGCGAGAGCGCCTCAGCGGGACCTCGTTTCCGTCATCGTCGATGCTCACCACGGAGTCTTCGCAGGGCACGTGAATCGGCCGGTCGTGGGTCAACACCGCATCGGCGAGGCCGTCGATCCAATCCAGGTCACCGTCGCGGAACACGATCGGCGAACCGCCCTGGTTGGCCGAGGTCATCACCAGTGCCGGCATGTCGGGCTCGGCGAACAGCAGGTGGTGCACCGGCGAGTAGGCCAGCATGACGCCCAGCTCGGTCAGGTTCGGCGCGACGTGGATGCTGACCGCTCCGGCCCGTGCCGGCAGCAGCACGATCGGGGCGGCCGCCGACGTCAGCGACCGAGCGGCGGCATCGTCGACATGGCAGATTCGGCGCGCCGCCTCGATGTCGGCGGCCATCACCGCGAAGGGCTTGGCAGGCCGGTTCTTTCGTCGTCGCAGCCGCGCGACAGCATCGTCGTCATCGGCACGGCAGGCGAGGTGGTAACCGCCCACGCCCTTGACCGCGACGATCAGGCCCGCGCGCAGCGCCGCGGCGGCCGACTCGACCGCACCGCCGTGCGGGCCCGGACCATGCCACGACAATGTCGGCCCACATTCGGGACAGGCGATGGTCTGCGCGTGATAGCGACGGTCGGCCGGGTCACCGTACTCGGCGGCGCATGACGGGCACATTGCGAACCCCGCCATCGTGGTGGTGGGGCGGTCGTAGGGCACATCGGTGATCACCGTGTACCGCGGTCCGCAGTTGGTGCAGGTGATGAACGGATGGCGGTGGCGCCGGTCGGCGGGGTCGAACAACTCGCGCAGGCAGTCTGCGCAGGTGGCGATGTCGGGTGACACCAGCGTGCGGTCACCGTCGTCACCGGACGGCGTGCTGTCGAGGATGCGGAAAACCGTCTCCCCGAGCGCCGGACGCATCTCGGTGGCGAACGAGTCGACACACGCCAGCGGCGGCGGGGCGTCGCGAAGGGTTCGGACCGCCACGTCGACGCGGGGTCCGGGACCCTCCAGTTCGCACCGGACAGCGCGCGCGTCGTTGAGAACAAAACCGGCCAACCGGTTCTGCGCGGCGATCCGCGCGACGGCGGGCCGGAAGCCCACACCCTGGACCACTCCGGTGATGGTCAACCGCACCCGCACGGTGTCACTCGGCACGGGCACCGCCGTGTTCTCCGAACGAGCGCTCATGGGCGCGGTCTCCTCTGAACTACAGCCGTCCTGCGTCCCTGGGCTGAGAGCGCAGACCGGTGTCGCCAGGTTAGCCCCGGCAACAGGTCACAACAATCGCAATCTCGCACAAGATGTCTGCGCGTTTCCGATGCCCGTGCGGGCTTATCCTTCGATCTGTGCACGAGTTGTCGTTATGTCACGCCATCGCCGGCGTGGTGAAGACGCATGCCGCCGGCCGTCGGGTCGATGTGGTGCGGGTGCGGGTGGGCGCGCTGCGCCAGGTGGTGCCCGACTCGCTCCTGTTCTGCTGGACGATCGTCCGTGAGCACGAGCACCTCGGCGACGCCGAACTGGAGCTCGAACGGGTACCCGCGGCGGTGGATTGCCGCGGCTGCGGACGGCAGTCCGAGATCGCCTCCCGGTGGTCGGTCTGCTGTCCCTCATGCGGCAGCGGGGATGTCGCCGTGGTGCGCGGCGACGAGTTCCTGGTGACCTCGATCGACGTGGCCTCCGAGGTCGGGCATGGGTAGGTTCCACCGCCATGACGACGGGACGGCGCACACCCACGACCATGACGGCAGCCCTTCCCACGACCACGGTGACCACAGCGGCTACCACACCGCCGCCGAGCGTGTCGACGTGCTGGAGGCCATCTTCTCCGAGAACGACCTGCGTGCCGCGGCGAACCGAAATGCCTTCGAAGAAAACGGGATCCGTGCGCTGAACCTGATGAGCTCGCCCGGATCGGGCAAGACCAGCCTGCTCGCGGTCACACTTGACGAGCTGGTCGGCGAGATCGCGATCGGTGTCATCGAAGGTGACATCGCCACCGACCTGGATGCCGCAAGGCTTGAAGGTCGGGGCGCGCAGATCTCACTCCTGAACACCGACAACGGTTTCGGCGGTGAGTGCCATCTCGATGCCCCGATGGTGCACCGGGCACTGGCCGGCCTCAATCTTGCCGGTCTCGACCTGGTCGTCATCGAGAATGTCGGAAACCTGGTGTGTCCCGCCGAATTCGACGTGGGCGAGCACGCGAAGGTGATGGTGTACTCACTGACCGAGGGCGAGGACAAGCCGCTGAAGTACCCGGTGATGTTCCGCGCCGTCGATGTGGTGCTGCTGAACAAGATCGACCTGGCGCCCTACCTGGACGCAGACGTCGCGACCTACACGGAGCGGATCCGGCAGGTCAACCCCACGGCCACGGTGCTGCCGGTGAGCGCGAAGACAGGCGAGGGCATGTCCGAGTGGTACCGGTGGCTACGGGCCTTCGCCAAGGACTGATGCTCACAGCGGCGAGGCGCCGCGCAGGTGCTCGAAGATCAGCGACGTCTGCGTGCCCGCGACGTCGGCGTCGGCGTTGAGATTCTCCACCACGAACGCCCGCAGGTCGTCGGTGTCACGGGCGGCCACATGCAGGATGAAGTCGTCGGCACCGGCCAGGAAATACACGTCCATCACCTGCGGCTTGCTGCGGATCTGCTGAATGAAGTTGCGGATCTTGCCGCGCGCAGTGAACTGCAGGCTGACCGAGATCATCGCCTGAAGTGTCAGCCCGATCGCCGCCGGATCGATGTCGGCGTAGAACCCGCGGATCACCCCCAGCTCCTGCAGGCGACGCACCCGGCCGTGGCAGGTCGACGGCGCGATGCCGACGAGTTCGGCCAGCGCACTGTTGGAGATACGCGCGTCCGAGTGCAGCGCGGTGAGGATCCGCCGGTCGATGTCGTCGACGGCGGCCCGAACATCCTTCGACGACACGGGCCCTTCCCCACGATAACCCGATGATTCTGCGGCCATAGCCCGATTCTAACGAATCTTCGACAAGAAGATTGCCAACAATCCGCTGTTTCTTCACACTTTGTCTAGCCAGTCATCACAGCGAGGAGCGATCATGCGCGTCGGCATCCCGACGGAGATCAAGAACAACGAGTACCGGGTCGCGGTCACCCCGGCAGGGGTTGCGGAGTTGGTGCGACGCGGGCACGAGGTCCTCATCCAGTCCGGGGCGGGTGACGGATCGGCGATCTCGGACGCCGACTTCAAGCGCGCCGGCGCACAGCTGGTCACCGGCGCCGACGAGGTGTGGGCCGAGGCCGAACTGCTGCTCAAGGTCAAAGAACCGATCGAAGCCGAGTACTCGCGGATGCGCGAAGGCCAGACCCTGTTCACCTACCTGCACCTGGCGGCGTCCAGGTCGTGCACTGACGCGCTCATGGCCTCACGCACCACGTCGATCGCCTACGAAACCGTCCAGACGGCCGACGGTGCGCTGCCGTTGCTCGCGCCGATGAGCGAGGTGGCGGGGCGACTCTCCGCGCAGGTGGGTGCCTATCACCTGATGCGCACCCAGGGCGGCCGCGGCGTCCTGATGGGCGGCGTCCCCGGTGTCGCGCCGGCCAAGGTCGTGGTCATCGGCGGTGGCATGGCCGGCGACAATGCCGCCGCCGTGGCCTGGGGCATGGGCGCGCACGTCACCGTGTTCGACCTCAACGTCAACACACTGCGCAAGATCGACGCCGAGTACGGCGGCGCCATCGAGACCCGTTACTCATCGAGGCTCGACCTGGAGGATGCGGTCAAGCAGGCCGACCTGGTGATCGGCGCGGTCCTGGTGCCCGGCCACAAGGCCCCCAAGCTCGTCACCAATTCGACGGTGGCGGCGATGAAGCCGGGTGCGGTCCTTGTCGACATCGCCATCGACCAGGGCGGCTGCTTCGAGGATTCCCGCCCCACCACCCACGACGATCCGACGTTCACGGTGCACGACACGGTGTTCTACTGCGTGGCCAACATGCCCGGCGCGGTGCCGCGTACGTCGACGTGGGCGCTGACCAACGCCACGATGCCCTACGTGCTCAAGATCGCCGACAAGGGCTGGCGGGATGCCTGCCGCGCCGATGCCGCGCTGGCGAATGGGCTCTCGACCCATGAGGGCGCGCTGCTGTCCGATGAGGTGGCCGCCGATCTCGATCTGCCCTACACCGATCCGGCCGACGTCCTGGCCTGAGGACATCAGTCGAACAGGTCACCGTCGACGTAGAACCACCGGCCGGCGCGCACCGCGAACCGGGACCGCTCGTGCAGGGCCCCGGTTCCGTGGTGGGCGAGGAACTCCACTTCGCCGGTCTGGTCACCGGGTCGGCCTGCGACGAAGTCGACCACCTCCAGCCGCGTCCACGTCACCGTGGCATCGTCGGCGATGCCGTCTGGTCGCGTGCGCGGATGCCACGTCCGCCAGATGTAGTCGGCCTCACCCGCGACGTACGCGCTGTAGCGCGACCTCATGAGCTGTTCGGCGGTCTGCGCCTGCCGCTCCCCTTGATGGAGCGGCAGGCAGCAGCGTCCGTACGGGTCACCGCTGCCACAGGGGCAGTCCTGGTCAGCTCGCATGGTCACAGTGTGCCTGATTTGACGGGTGTCAAGTACGATCGGCGGCATGGTTGCGCTGACCGACGTGCTCACCGACGTTCCGACCACCACCGCCGGGGCGCTGGAGCTCTTCGACTCCTGCCCTGCCATCGAGACCGACTTCATGCTCGGCACCTGGCACGGTGTGGAACTGCCGACCGGCCATCGACTGGACGGGCTGCTGGCCGCCAGCGGCTGGTGGGGCAAACACTTCAAGGACTGCGAAACAGTCCACCCGTTGCTCTTCCCCACCGCCGACGGCACCGGCCTGTGGCCGCTGAACCCGGTGCTGGCGTTCGCCGGCCTCGGAGCGGCCGCCAGGCTGCCCGCACTCGGGAGCCGCGGCTTCGCGGGCGTCATCACCGCGCTCAAACCCGCCCTCCGGGCGCGGGGGCCCAAGGCCAGGCTGCGCACCACCCGCTACCGCGGCGTGGACACCGCCACGATGATCTACGACCAGCTACCGGTCAACGACGTGTTCCGCTCGATCGACGACCGAACCGTGCTGGGCGCGATGGATCTGCGCGGTATCAGGACGCCGTATTTCTTTGTGCTGCAACGCGACAACTCGCTGCGACTAACCTAGTTCGGACAGCGCCAGCGCTGCCAGCTCACCGATGAGCGGGCGCAGACTCGGGGCGTCGGGGTCATCGATCGCGGACCTGGTCATCAGCGACAGCAGCACCTGCTGCCCGGCAGGACCGTACGCCACGCCGACATCGTTGGTGGTGCCGTAATCCCCGCTACCCGTCTTGTCCGCGCTGGTGTATCCGGCGGGCAGGCCCGCGCGCATGCTCGAGGTCTGATTGGCCAGCATCCAGTCCAGGAGCTGTCGGCGGGTCGGCGGATTCAGCACGTCGCCGGTCAGGATGTTGCGGTAACCGTCACCCAGCGCACGCGGCGTGCTGGTGTCCCTCGGATCCCCCGGCAGCGCGGAATTCAACTCGACCTCCCAGCGGTCCAACCGCGTGCGGTGGTCGCCGATGCTGCGTGCGAACACGGTGATCGCCTGCGGGCCGCCCAGCACGCGCAGCAGACCGTTGGCCGCTGCGTTGTCGCTCTGCTGCAGCGCGGCCTGACACAACTCGGCCAACGACATCGACGTCCCCACCCGCGGCTCGGTCACCGGCGAATGGGGACGGATGTCCCCGGGCTCGATCGGGATCGCGTCGTTGAGCGTCAGCTCACCCGTCTGGGTCCGCTGCAGCACCGCCGCCGCGGCGTAGGCCTTGAACGTCGAGCACATCGCGAAAGGTTCGTCAGCACCGAACTCGATACCCCGCTGCGTGTCCAGATCCAGTGCATACAAACCGATCTGAGCGTTGTGTCGCTGTCCGAGCGCCTCTATGCGTTGGTCCAGCGGAGGCAGCGGCTCGACCGGGTCGGCGAGAACGGTCTGCGGGGAACACGCGGCCAATGCCACCAGTGACACCCCGCCGAACAACACGTGTCGTCGGGAGAATTCCGTCATCGGGAGCCAGGCTACCGGTCAGCTCCCGATCCTCTGCAACGGCCGCGGCAGCGACCGCTTCCTGTGCACCGGGCCGAGCACCGCCGCACCGAAGGGTTTGGTGAGCAGTTGCCGCGCGACCGCGTTGACGTCCTCGAGGGTGACCTCGTCGATGCGCGCCAGCGTCTCGGCGATGCTGCGGTGCTTGCCGTAGTTCAGCTCGCTGCGCCCGATCCGGTTCATCCGCGACGCCGAATCCTCGAGACCGAGCACCAGCCCGCCCCGCAGCGACCCCTTCGCGATCCTGCACTCGTCGGCGGTGATTCCGTCACGGGCCACCTCGGTCAGCACGTCGGTGGTCACCCGCACGACCTCGTCGAACCGCTCCGGTAGGCACCCTGCGTAGATCGACAGCGCACCGCTCTCGGCGAAGGTGTCCACCGTGGAGTACACCGAGTAGGCCAGCCCGCGGGTCTCCCGGATCTGTTGGAACAGGCGCGAACTCAGGCCACCGCCGAGAGCGGTGTTGAGCACCGACAGCGCCCAGCGATGATCCCAGTTCCGTCCCGGGGTCCGCACCCCGAGCGACAAGTGGGTCTGCTCGGCGTCACGGTGCACCAGATGCAGCGACGGCTTGCCGTTCACCCGTCCCGCCCCCTTGCGGGGCGGCACCGGGGCCCGCCCGCGCACCAGCCGCGGACCGAAGTGCTCACGGACGAGCCGGACCACCTCGTCGTGCTCGACGTTTCCGGCGACGGCGACGACCATCCGATCCGGCGTGTAGCGGCGCAGGTGGAAGGAATGCAGCTGAGCCCGCGTCATCGCCGAGATCGACTCGACACTGCCGATCACCGGTCGGCCGACGGGGTGGTCACCGAACATCGCCGACAGGAAGACGTCGCCGAGCGTGTCCTCCGGGTCGTCGTCGCGCATGGCGATCTCTTCGAGCACCACGTCCCGCTCGATCTCGACGTCCTCGGCGAGGCATCGCCCACGCAGCACTACGTCGGCGACGAGATCGACGGCCAGCGCCAGATCCGAGTCCAGCACGTGTGCGTAGTAGCACGTGTGCTCCCGGGTGGTGAACGCGTTCAGCTCACCGCCGACCGCGTCCATCGCCTGGGCGATCTCGACCGCGGTGCGGGTCGGCGTCGCCTTGAACAACAAGTGTTCGAGGAAATGGGCCGCACCGGCCACGCTGCGGCCCTCGTCGCGGGATCCGACGTTCACCCACACCCCGACCGATGCCGAATGCACCGACGGGATGTGCTCGGTGACCACACGCAGGCCACCGGGCAACAGGGTGCGGCGGACCGCCTTCGACTCAGCTGCTCGGCGTCGCTGCATCAACCGGCGCGTCAGCGGGTGCGTCTGCGGCGTCTTCGGCAACCAGGACCAAGGAGATCTTGCCGCGGTTGTCGATGTCGGCGATCTCCACGCGGAGTTTGTCGCCGACCTTGGCGATGTCCTCGACCTTGGCGATCCGCTTGCCGCGGCCCAGCTTCGAGATGTGCACCAGCCCGTCGCGGCCCGGCAGCAGCGACACGAAGGCACCGAAGTCGGTGGTCTTGACGACGGTTCCGAGGAACCGCTCGCCGACCTTGGGCAGCTGCGGGTTGGCGATCGCGTTGATCTTGTCGATCGCGGCCTGCGCCGACTCGCCGTTGGACGCGCCGACGAACACGGTGCCGTCGTCCTCGATCGAGATCGACGCGCCGGTCTCCTCGGTGATCGAGTTGATCATCTTGCCCTTGGGGCCGATGACCTCGCCGATCTTGTCGACCGGAACCTTGATCGTGGTGATCCGCGGCGCGTACGGGCTCATCTCGTCGGGCCCGTCGATCGCTTCGGCCATCACCTCGAGGATGGTGATCCGAGCGTCCTTGGCCTGGGCCAGCGCGTTGGCCAGCACCTGAGACGGGATGCCGTCGAGCTTGGTGTCGAGCTGCAGCGCGGTGACGAAGTCCTTCGTGCCTGCGCACTTGAAGTCCATGTCGCCGAACGCGTCCTCGGCGCCGAGGATGTCGGTCAGCGTGACGAAGCGGCGCTCGGTCTTGCCATCGACCTCGACGTCGTCGGACACCAGGCCCATCGCGATACCGGCCACCGGGGCTTTCAGGGGCACACCGGCGTTCAGCAGCGACAGCGTCGAAGCACACACCGAACCCATCGAGGTCGAGCCGTTGGAGCTCAACGCCTCGGATACCTGGCGAATGGCGTAGGGGAACTCCTCGACGCTGGGCAGCACCGGCACCAAAGCCCGCTCGGCGAGTGCCCCGTGGCCGATCTCGCGGCGCTTGGGCGACCCGACGCGGCCGGTCTCACCGGTCGAGAACGGCGGGAAGTTGTAGTGGTGCATGTAGCGCTTGGACGTCTCCGGCCCCAGCGAGTCGATCTGCTGAGCCATCTTGACCATGTCGAGCGTGGTGACACCCAGGATCTGGGTCTCGCCGCGCTCGAACAGCGCGCTGCCGTGTGCCCGCGGGACGACCGCGACCTCGGCCGAGAGCGCGCGGATGTCGGTGACACCGCGGCCGTCGATACGGAAGTGATCGGTCAGGATGCGCTGGCGCACAAGCTTTTTGGTCAGCGCGCGGTAGGCGGCACCGATCTCCTTCTCTCGGCCGGCGTACTGCTCGGCGAGCCGCTCGAGCACCTCGGCCTTGATCTCGTCGAGGCGGTCATTGCGCTCGTTCTTGTTCGCGATGGTCAGCGCCTCCGACAGCGCCTCGGTGGCCACCGAAGCCACCGCGTAGTAGACGTCGTCGCCGTAGTCCGGGAACAGCGGATACTCGGCGGTCTCCTTGCCTGCGGCGCCCGCCAGCTCGGCCTGGGCGTCGCACAGCACCGCGATGAACGGCTTGGCGGCTTCCAGACCCTCGGCCACCACGGCCTCCGTCGGCGCACCGGCGCCACCGGCCACGAGATCGATGACGTTCTCGGTGGCCTCGGCCTCGACCATCATGATCGCGACGTCATCGTCCACCTTGCGGCCCGCGACGACCATGTCGAACACGGCATGCTCGAGCTGCTCGACGGTCGGGAAGGCAACCCACTGCCCACCCTCGGCGGTGCCGACAGTCGGATCATTGATGAGGGCGACGCGCACACCGCCGACCGGGCCGGAGAACGGCAGGCCGGAGATCTGGGTCGACGCCGAGGCGGCGTTGATGGCCAGCACGTCGTACAGATCCTTGGGATCCAGGCTCAGCACGGTGACGACGACCTGGATCTCGTTGCGCAGACCGCTGACGAACGACGGGCGCAGCGGCCGGTCGATCAGGCGGCAGGTCAGGATCGCGTCGGTGGAGGGACGGCCCTCACGGCGGAAGAACGAACCGGGGATGCGGCCGGCGGCGTACATGCGCTCTTCGACGTCGATCGTCAACGGGAAGAAGTCGAAATGCTCCTTGGGCGCCTTGCTGGCGGTGGTGGCGCTCAGCAGCATGGTCTCGTCGTCGAGGTAGGCGACGACGGCGCCGGCGGCCTGCTGGGCCAGCCGACCGGTCTCGAAACGAATGGTGCGGGTGCCGAAGCTCCCGTTGTCGATGGTGGCGGTGGATTCGAACACGCCTTCTTCGATTTCAACTACAGACATGGACGTCCGTATGACCTCTCTGATTCACATCAGCGGTTTCGCGTGAGCACGCGCGGTGTGTGCGGACAGCTCCGGAGACCCGGGATGCCGCGCCCGGATGCGTCGACGGCCGTCGATCGAAGCTGCCGGAGTGTTCCTCCGGCAGCCACTACCGAAGACCGCGCGATCGGGCGGTTCGTGTCATGTCACGCGGGAGCGGTGCACGCGGATCTGCGAGGACCGCACCCAGTGTTCGTGCCGTACGGCATCCGAACGCACCCATGCTACATCGCGGCATACCGGAAACCCCTAATCCACCGCACCTGGTCGAGCCGGAAACGCCCGTGGCCGTGACCGCGCGGGGCGGTCACGGCCACGGGGCTCGTTACGTGTGAGGATCCGGCGGTCAGACCGGACGCGTCAGCGGCGCAGGCCGAGACGCTCGATCAGCGACCGGTAGCGCTGCACGTCGACCTGGGCGACGTACTTGAGCAGTCGGCGGCGACGGCCGACGAGCAGCAGCAGACCGCGACGCGAGTGGTGGTCGTGCTTGTGCTGCTTGAGGTGCTCGGTGAGGTCAACGATGCGCTTGGTGAGCAGCGCGACCTGTGCCTCCGGAGAACCGGTGTCGGTGTCGTGCAGGCCGTACTGGCCCAGGATTTCCTTCTTCTGTTCGGCAGTGAGCGCCACGAAACAACTCCATCAATTCGGTCCGCGAACATTGGGGCCCGGTTCAGACACCAGCCCCGAAAAGCGCGGCCACCGCGAACTGCAGCACGCGCCGGGTCGGCGAGGAGTCTAGCAGCGGCCACAGCCGGCCGACGAATCGGCGAACGGGCCGGCTAGCGGGCCGACAAGATGGTGCGGGCACGTTCGGTGTCGGTATCCATCGCACTCACCAGATCGGCCACCGAGTCGAATTTCTCCTGCCCCCGCAGACGGGCGACGAAGTCGACGGCGACGTGCTGACCGTACAGGTCAGCGGTGGTGTCCAGCACGAACGCCTCCACGGTGCGGGTGCGCCCGGAGAAGGTCGGGTTGGTGCCGACCGACACCGCGGCCTGGTAGCGCTCGCCGGGAGTCACGGTGCCGACGACCGGACCGTGCCCGAGCACGGTGAACCACGCCGCGTAGACGCCGTCGGCCGGGATCGCCGAGTACATCGGCGGTGCGACGTTGGCGGTCGGGAAGCCGAGCACCCGGCCGCGTCCGTCGCCCCGCACCACCACACCCTCGACGCGGTGCGGCCGGCCGAGCGCCTCCGCCGCGGCGACCATGTCGCCGGCGTCGACGCAGGAGCGGATATAGGTCGACGAGAACGTGACGGTCTCGTCGCGGTGATGCTCGGCGACCAGCGAGAGCGAGTCCACCGCAAAGCCGAACCGCTCCCCCGCCTTGCGGAGCAGGTCGACGTTGCCCGCCGCCTTCTTGCCGAAGGTGAAGTTGTCTCCCACGACCACCTCGACCACGTGCAGCCGTTCCACCAGCAGCTCGTGGATGTAGCGCTCCGGGGTCAGCTTCATGAAGTCGGCGGTGAACGGCATCACCAGGAAAACGTCGATACCGAGTTCCTCGACCAGCTCGGCGCGCCGGGTCAGCGTGGTGAGCTGGGCCGGGTGACTGCCCGGGAACACGACCTCCATCGGGTGCGGGTCGAAGGTCATCAGCACGACCGGTACGCCGCGCGAGCGTCCGGCCTTGACCGCACGGCTGATCAGCTCCTGGTGTCCGCGATGGACACCGTCGAAGACCCCGATGGTGACGACACATCGGCCCCAGTCTGTGGGGATTTCGTCCTGCCCCCGCCAGCGCTGCACGCCGCTAGCCTACGACCCTTGCGCAACTCCGGCCTAAACACCGGCCGAGCGACACCCCCGGATCGAGTTTCGATTGCCTAAACTTCATCCTCGTGAGTCCTGACGGCAATTCCGCCAACCCCGCCGATCTGTCGACGGTCGCCCAGGACTATCTGAAGGTCATCTGGACCGCGCAAGAGTGGTCGCACGAGAAAGTCAGCACCAAACTGCTGGCCGAGCGGATCGGGGTGTCGGCCAGCACCGCGTCGGAGTCCATCCGCAAGCTGGCCGATCAGGGTCTGGTCGACCACGAGAAGTACGGCGCCGTCACGCTCACCGATGCCGGCCGCCGCGCCGCGCTGGCCATGGTGCGCCGGCACCGGCTGATGGAGACGTTCCTGGTCAACGAGCTCGGCTACAGCTGGGACGAGGTGCACGACGAGGCCGAGGTGCTCGAGCACGCCGTCTCCGACCGGATGCTCGACCGGATCGACGCCAAGCTCGGCTATCCGACGCGGGACCCGCACGGCGACCCGATCCCTGCAGCCGACGGCAAGGTGCCGACCCCACCGGCGCGTCAGCTCTCGGACTGTCAGAACGGCGAGGCCGGCACCGTCGCCCGCATCTCCGACGCCGACCCCGAGATGCTGCGGTACTTCGACACCGTCGGGATCAGCCTGGATTCACGGTTGCGGGTGGTGGCCCGCCGCGACTTCGCCGGCATGATCTCGGTGGCCATAGAGAATCCGGCGAATTCCGACGTGACGGCCGATGAAACCACTGTCGATTTGGGAAGCCCGGCCGCACAGGCGATCTGGGTCATAGCGTAGGAGTGCCGATGGCCAAGCTCGAGATGTCCCGTTCGCTACCGATGCCGGCCGAGAAGGCCTGGGGACACGCATCGGACCTGTCGACGCTGGGCGACTGGATGAGCATGCATCAGGGGTGGCGTTCGGAGCTGCCCGACCAACTCGACGTCGGCGTGACCGTTGTCGGGGTGGCCGGCGCGAAGGGCATGCGCAACCGGGTGACGTGGACGGTGCGCAGGTTCGATCCCCCGTCGGCGCTGGAGATCAGCGGCGAGGGTGTGGGCGGCACGCGCTACAAGCTGGCGATGAAGGTCGCGTCCTCCGGCGACGGCTGCATGTTCACTGTGCGGATGGACCTCGGCGGCGCCCCGCTGTTCGGCCCGGTCGGCGCGGCCGCGGTGCGCGCCGTCAAGGGCGACATCGACAAGTCGATCAGGGAATTCCAGCGACTCTACTGCTGACCACTCAGCTGTTGACGAGCGTGGGCGATGTTGCGTCCGCACGCTGCCAGTTCCTCACCAGCGCGAAGAATCCTGCGGTGAAAGCCGTCGCGAGAGCGAATGTCGCAACCAAATCCAGGGCCGTGACCAATCCACGGTTGACGTAGAACACCGTGATGGCCGTGAAGCCGGGTAGGTAGAGCAGCGCGCCGGTGAGGGCACCCGGAAAGTACCGACCGGTCTTCAGGGTCTCGATGATGTGAAAGAACCCGTTGGTGAGCAGTATGCCGATGAAGAACCACACAGCGGGCAGGTAGACGATGCTCAAAACAAGCACAGCGATCGGATTGAACAATCCAGCAACAGCATCGGTGAGGAACGCACGCCGCGCGGTCAGCGGTCCGTGCGGATCGCCACTCCCCCACGCCACCGCGTTGAAGTACTTGAGGAAGCCGCCCGGCCATACGTACTCCTCGATCGTGTGCAGGGTGGCGATGGGCCAGATCAGCCAGAACACCCAGTCCGGGTCGGTGCGTCTCGCTGGATCCGCCAGGATGAAGACGCCGAGCGCGAGGGCGAGTACCGCACCAAATCCGTTGAGCCACTTAGTGGCCCGTGTGTATCGGAGATATTCGCCGACGGGGTAACGCGGGGCCGCATTGATCATTGTGTCTCCTTGAGCGCTCTGCCGTGCAGGTAGTTCCGTACGTGGGTTTCGAGGTCGACGGCCGGGGGCTCGGGCAGCAGGCGCGACACGATCCCGAGATACACCAGGGGGCCGACAAGAGATGCGTAGGCCTGCAGCGGCGGCTCCGCTATCAACGCTCCCTCGAGCTGATAGCGGGCCAAGATCTCGGCAACCCTACCGACTTCAGCTATGGAATGCTCTGCTGCAGAACGTAGTTCGTCGTTGATGGCGAGTTCGGACAGAATTGCCGGTATCACATTCTTGCGGCGGCCGGTCGCGTCCCAGATGGCGTCGACCATGCGCAGCAGATCGGCATGCAAGTCGCCGGTGTAGTCAACGACAACGCTTGCGATGGCGGAGGCCTCTCGCTCAAACGCCGCGGCGACTAGTCCGGCCTTCGAACCGAACCGACGAAAGATCGTCACCTCGTTCACACCGGCGATCTCGGCGACGCGACGAGTGGTCATCGCGCCGAAGCCGACCTGTTCGGCGCAGGCGACGGCGGCGTCGATGACAGCAAGCTGCGTCGCGTCCCACTTCGGGGCATTGACCATCTTGAGCCTTTCATGCAAGCAAGTGCTTGCACGCAATGTGGGACCTGTTTCGGTCTTCGTCAATCACTGACGGTCAATCGCCCTAACGCCCACCAACGGCGCGCTTGTTCAGAGAGCGGTGCGACGTGAGATACGCGTCCTCGAGTTCGCGTTCGAGTTCGGCGAAGGCAAACGGCTTGGTGAGATGATCGCGTCGGCGCCCACCTGCAATCCGGGCACAAGCTCGGCCACAGCGGTGGCGGCGGTGAGCATCAGTATCCGAGCTTCGGATCCTGCTGCCACCATGCGCCGACACGGTTCGTAGACCCGCAGCAATCGTGTCGGCCAGCACCACCTCATCCTCGACCGCCAACACTCGCATCTGCACATACTGCCCAGATCGGGCGTTTAGGTAGGCGTTGGCGAATCGGCGACCCGAAGCCGACTGGCGCAACGCAAGTCTCGCTAGAAATTCACTGGGACCCGGCCACCGACGGCAATCAATGATCGAGCGGGCGAATGAAACCTCAGTCGCCGCTGAGTTGGTCGACGAGCGCGATCAACTCGGAGGCCTCCCACGACCGGGCTTCGTGCCTATCCCAGATCTCGTAGGCACGGTCGAGCGCCTCGCGGGCAGGTACACCCCGCACGGTCTGTAGCGCGGTCATCGCCAACAACAGAGCGCTGGTCTCGGGCGAGTAGAGGATGTCATGTCTCACCGGTGCGCCTTTCACTTTGTGAGCCCCGCCGAATGTACGCATTCCGACGAGAAGTGCGGAGGCCTCAATCGTGCCTTCGACGCCGACTCAGAGCGTGGCAGGCCGGATCACCACCACGGACTTCGTCCGCGAGCCCGCGTCCTCCAAGAGCGCCATCACGCGCCCGTCCGGCGCCGTGGCGGCGTACACGCCCTCGATTCCGGCGGGCGGCAGGGGTCGCCCGTGGCTTGCGTCCACCGCCTCCGCGTCGGTGAGCTCGCGCCGCGGAAACGCCTGCAGGCACGCCTCGTCCAGCGAGTAACTGAGTTCCGGGCGCTCACCCAGCTGCTCCAGGGTGCGCGCCTGATCCAATCCGATTCCGCCCACCCGGGTTCGGCGCAGCGCGGTCAGGTGCCCGCCGACACCCAGCGCGGCGCCGAGGTCACGGGCCAGCGCCCGGATATAGGTCCCACTCGAACAGTCCACGGCCACATCGACATCGATGACGCCGTCGACTCCTTCGATCTCTCGCCGAACGGCCAGCACGTCGAATCGGTCGATGCGCACCGGGCGGGCCGCCAACTTCACGGCCTGCCCTTCGCGGACCATCTGGTAGGCGCGCTTGCCGGCCACCTTGATCGCGCTGACCGACGACGGCACCTGCTCGATCGGTCCGCGCAGCGGCCCCACCGCGGCCTCGATAGCCGAGTCGGTGATGTGGGCCGCCGAAATCGATTGCAGCATTTCGCCTTCAGCATCCTCGGTGGAGGTCGTCTGCCCCAGCCTGATCGTCGCCTCATACGACTTATCCGTCGCCGTCAGCAGACCGAGGATCTTGGTGGCGCGTTCGATCCCGACGATCAGCACTCCCGTCGCCATCGGGTCCAACGTGCCCGCATGTCCGACCTTGCGGGTGCCGAACAGACGGCGGCAGCGGCCGACGACGTCATGGCTCGTCATACCGCAAGGTTTGTCGACGACCACCAGCCCGGCTGCTGTCACAGGACGATCGCGGTCAGTGCGATCCCGTCGCGGATCGACCACCGCCCCGCCAGAGACGTCAGCGGCGGACCGGTCTCCGCTTGCGGGTCGATCAGGATCTCCGAGGTGAACGTTCCCGCCTCTCCGCAGGAGTCGACCTCGAACGTGATGTGCGCGTCCTCGAAACCCAGCCATCGGTGCGTCAGCGGGAACCACGCCTTGTATGTCGCCTCCTTGGCGCAGAACAGCACCCGGTCCCAGTGCACCCCGCCGGGCATCGCGGAGAGCTCGTGACGTTCGGCGGGCAGGCTGATCGCGTCGAGCACACCGTCGGGCAGCACGTCATGGGGTTCGGCGTCGATCCCCACCGACCGCACCTCGGCCCGCCGCCCCACGGCCGCGCCGCGGAAACCCTCGCAGTGGGTCAGGCTACCGACGATGCCGTCGGGCCAGCACGGTTCGCCCTTCTGGCCCTTGAGAATCGGTACGGGTTCCATCCCGAGGTCGACGAGAGCCTGGCGCGCGCAGTAGCGCACGGTGATGAACTCGTTGCGCCGCTTGGCCACCGACTTCGCGATCAGCGGCTCCTCTTCCGGCAGCGGAGCCAATTCCCGCGGATCCGAGTACATCTCGGCCGCAGCCAGCGCGTCCGTCTCGCCTGGGAGCACCCCGGCGAGCAGTTTGGCCGCGATCACGCCCGATCCCTGATCCGCTGCTGCATCTTGGCGGCGTTGTCGCGCATCTCCTGGGTGATCTGAAAGTGCCCACCGAACTCGTTGAGATAACCCGGCGCGTATTTCGGGTCCGGGAGAATCTGACGCAGCCAACGGTAGGGCCGCCGCCGACGCCACTCCCGCGGATAGCCGACCGAGACCTCTTCGAACCGCACGCCGTCGTACCAGGTGGTGCGTGGGATGTGCAGGTGCCCGTACACCGAGCAGACCGCGTTGTAGCGGGTGTGCCAGTCCGCGGTCGCGGTGGTGCCGCACCACAGCGAAAACTCGGGGTAGAACATCGCGTCGCAGGGTTCGCGCACCATCGGGAAATGGTTGACCTGGATCGTGGGCATCATCCAGTCCAGGTCCTCCAGGCGTTTGCGGGTGTAGTTCACCCGGTCGCGGCACCATGCGTCACGCGTCGAGTACGGCTCCGCGGACAGCAGATACTCATCGGTGCCGACGATATTGCGTTCCTTGGCGATCGCCAGCCCCTCGGCCTTGGTCCCGGCGCCCTGGGGCAGGAACGAATAGTCGTAGAGCAGGAACATCGGCACGATGGTGGCCGGCCCGCCCTCCTCGGTCCACACCGGGAACGGGTGCTCCGGGGTGACGATGCCCATCTCGTCGCACATGTTGACCAGGTAGTCGTAGCGGGCCTTGCCGAAGATCTGCATCGGGTCACGGTTGGTGGTCCACAACTCGTGGTTGCCGGGCACCCAGATCACCTTGGCGAAACGTTTTCTGAGCAGGTCCAGTGCCCACCGGATCTCGTCGGTGCGCTCGGCGACGTCACCGGCCACGATCAGCCAGTCGTCGGGAGAAGCCGGGTGCAGCGACTCGGTGACCGGCTTGTTGCCGGTGTGCCCGGTATGGAGGTCACTGACCGCCCACAGGGTCGGGCGCCGTTCGTCAGTGGTCACGACACCCAAGCCTACTGGTGGACCACAGGAGCCGGCCCGGCGGCAACTAGAACATGTTCTAGGTTCCCGCCCGGCGGCCCGGAGCCGACCGTTACACTCCCGGGCAGACCGGCGATGAACCAGGCGGCAGCCCGCGACGCGGCGGCCACGAGACCCAGGGGGTGTGATGGTCGCCAAGCTGCGACTGTTCTCGGCGCTGTGCGCGCTGGTCGCAGCGGTGGTCGTGGTGGTGCAGACCAGCCCGGCCGTTGTCACCGGCCCGGACGACGTGGACCTCCGCTCGACGTTCGTGCCGCTGCCTAACGCGACCACCACGATCAAGTCGCCGGTGCTTGACCTCACCGACCCCGATCCGTTCGACCCATGCCGGGACATCCCGCTCGACGTCGTCCAGCGCATCGGGCTGGCGTTCACCCCGCCGGCGCACGAGGACAGCCTGCGCTGCAAGTACGACGCCGGGAACTACCAGATGGCCGTCGAGGCGGTCGTGTGGCGCACCTATGAAGAAACGCTGCCGCCTGACGCGGTCGAACTCGACATCAACGGGCACCGCGCCGCCCAGTTCTGGATCATGAAACCGACCGACTGGAACAACCGCTGGTGGATCACCTGCATGGTGGCGTTCAAGACCAGCTACGGGGTGATCCAGCAGTCCCTGTTCTATTCGCCCATCTACTCCGAGCCGGATCCGGACTGCATGCAGACCAACCTGCAGCGCGCACACGAGCTGAGCCCCTTCTACATCTACTGATGAGATTGCTGAACCTACCGATATCCGCTGATGTCGCTCGGACATCTGGCGGCGGTGAACTGGCCAGTAGGGTTCGCTAGGTGAGCTCTGGAATCGTCCGCCGGACCCGGCACGCCGTCAGCCGCACCCTGGGGCTTCCGCCGCCGGTCTGCGATTTCACGGTGCACCGGGCGGTGCGGGTACCGATGCGCGACGGGGTCGAACTGGTCGCCGACCACTACGCGCCCCACACCGGCGTGCCCGCGGGCACACTGCTGGTGCGCGGCCCCTACGGGCGCGGTTACCCGTTCGCGGCGCTGTTCGGGTCGTTCTACGCCGCGCGCGGCTACCACGTCGTCTTCCAGAGTGTGCGCGGTACCTACGGCTCGGGCGGACAGTTCGACCCGTTCGTCAACGAGGTCCACGACGGCGCGGACACCGCCGCCTGGCTGCGCGACCAGCCATGGTTCACCGGCACGTTCGCCACGGTCGGGTTGTCCTACCTGGGCTTCACCCAGTGGGCGCTGCTCTCGGACCCGCCGCCGGAGCTCAGGGCCGCGGTGATCACCGTCGGCCCCACCGACGTCAGCGGGCCCCGCTGGGGCACCGGGTCGTTCGGGCTGAACGACTTCCTGGGCTGGAGCGATCTGGTGGGACGGCAGGAGGATCCGAACCGGCTGCGCACCCTGGTGCGTCAGGCCCGCGCACAGCGCCGCGTCACGGAGGCGTCGCTGGGGCTGCCGCTCGGTGCAGCCAGTCGCGCGCTGCTCGGTGACGGCGCACCGTGGTTCGAGTCCTGGCTGGACCACCCCGAGATCGACGACCCGTTCTGGAGCCGCCTCCGACTCCGCCGTGCGCCCGAACGCGCAGAGGTGCCGGTGTTGTTGCTGACCGGCTGGCAGGATCTGTTCGTCGAGCAGACTCTCGAGCACTACAGCCTGCTTGCCGGCCGCGGCGTTCCCGCCGGGCTCACGGTCGGGCCGTGGACGCACGGACACATGATGACCAAGGCCGCGCCGATCGTGCTCCGGGAAACCCTCGACTGGCTCGCCACCCATCTGGGCGGGGCGCCGCCGCAGCGCCGCTCGCCGGTCCGCATCCACCTGAGTGGCCGCGGCTGGCTCGACCTGCCGGACTGGGAACCCGCGATGCCGGCGCTGGTGCTGCATCCGCAGCCGGGCGGCGCACTGGCGGCGACGGCGCCTCATGACGGGGCATCGGCCACCTTCGTGTACAACCCGGCAGATCCGACCCCGACGGTCGGCGGGCGTCTGCTCTCCCCCGTCGGCGGCTACCGCGACGACACCGCACTGGCCCGTCGCGCCGACGTCGTCACGTTCACCGGCCCGCCGCTGGCCGCCGACCTGCACCTCGTCGGCGCGCCCGTGCTGGAGGTGGCACACTCGTGCGCCAACCCGCACAACGACCTGTTCGCGCGGATCAGTCAGGTCGACGCGCAAGGACGCTCCCGCAACGTCAGTGACGGCTACGTGGCGTCGGCACCGGACTCCGGCACCGTGCGAATCGAGCTCGACCCGACCGCCTGGACGTTCCCGGCCGGATCACGGATCCGGCTGCTGATCGCCGGCGGCTCCCACCCTCGCTTCCTGCGCAACCTGGGCACCGGCGAACACGCCGCCACCGCAACCGCATGTGCGACCGCCCGGCACACCGTGCACCTGGGAGCGGACACCCATCTGAGGCTGCCGGCCGGCCCACACCCGCCGTCAGCCGACTGAGCTCCGCACGAGCCCGGCGACGCGGTCCAGCTCGGAGTCGGTGTGCACCGGCGGGCCCCAGACCGGGTTAACGGGCAGCTGGACCCAGCTGGAACAACCGCGGTAGTCCGGGGTGCGCACCAGGCGGACCGGCTCGGCCAGCGGCACCGCCGAGACGACCAGTGCGGTCAGCCGATGCCGGGGGCGGAAGTCGAGCCGGTCGGACCGCACCGACTCTTCCGTCCAGATATGAAATGGCGCAACGGCTTTCAGCCCTTCTGGCCGCTCCACAGCGATAGCGGCAACCACGGTCGCACCCGCGCGCACCACGATGGCGTCCTCGGTGCTGTCGGCGGCTGCCGGCTCGAGCAGATCGCGGTGTTCAGGACGGACCCGCTCGGCGTGGCTGTGCGCGACGGTCGGGAACAACAGGAACCGCGACGCGGCCACTTCGGGAGCCACCTCGAAGCGCTTCTCGTGGATTCCCCCCTTGCGCAACAGCACGGTCTGCCTGCCGTCGAGCAGCGCGTGGATCGCCGCACTCCACTCCTTGAGGGCGGGCCGGGCCAGGGTGGCTGTCATGCCAGGTTCAGCCGTGCCCGCACTTCGGGGCGGCGCAGCGGCGGAACGGTCTTCGGGGGTTGCCGACGTGGCTGCAGGCCGGCCAGCAGTCTTCGGGTGGATTCGGTGACCTCGGCGACCGCGGCTTCGAACGCGTCAACGTTGGCCCCCGACGGCCGGGTGATGCCGCTGATCTTCCGGACGTACTGCCGGGCCGCGGCCTCGATCTCGTCAGCCGTCGCGGCCGGTTCGAGGCCGCGTAGCTCGGTGATGTTTCGGCACATGGAATCCACGATAGGGCGCGCAGGCGGGGGCCGATACGGTGTGGCGATGAGCACCGCAGAGGACGTCTTGCTGATCGACACCCAGGACCGCATCCAGATCCTGACGCTGAACCGGCCCGGGTCCCGCAACGCGCTGTCGGCCGCGTTGCGCGGCCGCCTGTTCGAGGCGCTACGTGAAGCGGAGGCCGACGATGACGTCGATGTGGTGATCCTTACGGGTGCCGATCCGGTCTTCTGCGCCGGTCTGGACCTCAAAGAGCTCGGCGACACCACCGAACTGCCCGACATCTCACCGAAGTGGCCGCCGATGACCAAGCCGGTGATCGGGGCGATCAACGGCGCCGCGGTGACCGGCGGCCTGGAGATCGCGTTGTACTGCGACATCCTGATCGCCTCCGAGCAGGCCCGCTTCGCCGACACCCACGCCCGGGTCGGCCTGCTGCCCACCTGGGGCCTGTCGGTGCGGCTGCCGCAGAAGGTCGGCGTCGGAATGGCCAGGCGTATGAGCATGACCGGCGACTACCTGTCGGCCGAGGACGCGCTGCGGTGCGGGCTGGTCACGCAGGTGGTGCCGCACGGCGAGCTGCTCGGCACAGCTCGCCAGATCGCGACGTCGATCGTCGGCAACAACCAGAAGGCGGTGCGCGCGCTGATGGCGTCCTACCACCAGATCGACGAGGCGCAGAACAGTGCGGCGCTGTGGCAGGAGGCGGCAGCGGCCCGCGAATGGATGAAAAGCACCAGCGGCGACGACATCGCGGCGAGCCGCAGCGGTGTGATGGACCGCGGCCGGACGCAGGTCCGGCAATAGGGCGAAGCCGGACGCAGGTCCGGCAATAGGGCGAAGCCGGACGCAGGTCCGGCACCTACCTGGTACCGCGAACGTGCGTGTCTGTGCCCTCCGCCCCGGCGTGTCGCTCGCAGATCCGCACGCTCGGCGGCTTGACAGCGCCCCCGCCGGGTGCGCCAGAGTCGAGCCATGAGCGCAGTCGAACGCCCGGTCAACCACCATGGTGATCACCCGGGATTCTGCGGACTGACCGGTGATCTGTTCGCGGTGCTCTTCCTGCTCGCCGGCCGCCGCACCGCGGTGCTGGCGGCCGACCTGACCGACATCAAGGCGGGCGACCACGTCGTCGACATCGGGTGCGGGCCAGGCAACGGCGCCCGTACCGCGGCGGCGCGGGGTGCGCGGGTCACCGGTGTCGACCCGTCCGACTCGATGTTGCGGGTGGCGCGCGCAGTCACCCGGGGGCGTCCGGCGATCACCTGGGCCCAGGGCACAGCCGAGGTGCTGCCGGTGCCGGACGCGTCAGCGACGGTCGTGTGGGCTCTGGCCACGGTGCACCACTGGCGCGACGTCAGCCTGGCCCTGGCCGAGATTCATCGCGTGCTCGTGCCCGGTGGGCGGTTACTCGCCGTCGAGCGGCAGGTGGAGCCCGACGCCACCGGTTTCGCCAGCCATGGATGGACCGAACAGCAAGCGAGAACCTTTGCAACACTGTGCGACACCGCCGGACTGGGAGACGCCACAGTCGATGTTGCCCGCGCCGGCCGGCGCGAGGTGTGGACGGTCGCCGCGACACGGCGCCCGGCTGTATGAGGACGGTCTTGAAGGTGACCGTCAGCGGGTGCCGGGCACCAGCCAGCGGCCCGACAGCGCCCGCCAGCCGACGAACATCAGCCGCAGCACCATGAAGGTGCTCAGCCCGGCCCAGATCCCCAGCAGCCCCCACCCGAAGGCCAGCGACAGCCAGGTCAGCGGCAGGAAGCCGACCAGCGCGCTGATCAGTGTCGCGTTGCGCATGAACGTGGCATCGCCCGCCCCGAGCAGCACCCCGTCGAGCGCGAAAACGATTCCGGCGACCGGTAGCTGGGCCACCAGGAACCACCACGGCACGCCGATCTGGTCGAGCACCGAACGGTCGTCGGTGAACACCGTCGGGAACACCTGCGAACCCAGCGCGAACACGGCCGCCAGCACCACCCCGGCCACCGTTGAGAACAGCGTCACCCGCCACGCCACCGTCTTGGCGTGGTTCAGCTGACCCGCACCGAGCGCGGCGCCGACCAGCGACTGCGCGGCGATGGCCAACGAATCGAGGACGAGCGCAAGGAAGTTCCACAGCTGCAGCACCACCTGGTGCGCGGCGACGGCGGCGGCCCCGAACCGGGCGGCCACCGCTCCGGCGGAGATGAAGCAGGCCTGGAACGCCATGGTCCGCAGCACCAGGTCGCGACCCATCACCACCTGCGCGCGCAGCACTTGCGGCCGCAGCCGCAGCGGCACCTTCTCGACGACCAACGCGCGGGAGAACAATGCCGCCGCCAGGTACTGCCCCACCACGTTGGCCACCGCGGAGCCGGCCAGACCCAGGTCGGGGGCGCCCAGCCAGCCGTACACCAGCAGTGGGCACAGCACCGCCGAAACCGCGAAGCCGAAGATCACGTAGCGCAGCGGGCGCACGGTGTCCTGCACGCCGCGCATCCACCCGTTGCCTGCCGCCGCGATCAGGATCGCGGGCACCGCCAGACTGGCGATCCGCACCCAGGGCAGCGCCGCTTCGGCGATCTCGCCGCCGGCGGCCAGCGCCGACACCAGCGGCACCGCCGCCAGTTGGACGGTGATGACGATCGTGGTGCCGATACCCAGCGCCAACCAGGTGGCCTGCACGCCTTCCTCGACGGCCGCCCGCCGATCGCCGGCGCCGTAGAAGCGTGCCGCGCGTGCAGTGGTGCCGTAGGACAGGAAGGTCAGCTGTGAACTGAGCACGCCCATGATCAGCGCGCCGATCGCGAGTCCGGCCAGGCTCAGGGCGCCCAGCCGACCGATGACCGCCAGATCGAAGAGCAGATAGATCGGTTCGGCGGCGAGCACGCCGAGCGCGGGGAAGGCGAGCGCGGCGATCCGCCGGTTGGTCGCCGGGACCGGCTCAACCAAGGGCGGTACGCAGCGCCTCGACGAGGTCGTCGGCAGTTCCCGACGCGGAATAGCCGGCCGCCAACCGATGCCCGCCGCCGCCGAAAGTGCTTGCCACCGTGGACACATCCAGCGACTTCGACCGCATCGACACCGACCAGCGGCGGGGACCGATCTCCTTGAACACCGCCGCCACTTCGGCCTGCTGCGTGGTGCGCACGATGTCGACGATGCTCTCGATCTCCTCCGAGCGCGCCGCCGACCATTCCTCGTGGTCGACGACGGCGTAGACGAAACCGCGTCCGCCTGCCGCGTCGGTGTCCAGGCGCGCCGAACCCAGCACCCGCGACAGCATGGGCAGCCACGCGAACGGGTGGGTGTCGAGCAGAGTGCGGCTCACCGCGGCGTTGTCTACGCCGATCTCGACCAGTCGCGCCGCCAACCGGTGGGCGCGGGCACTGGCCCAGCGGAACGACCCGGTGTCGGTGGTCAGCCCGGCGTAGAGGCAGTGCGCCACCGCGAGATCGATCGGTTTGTCCCAGGCGTCGAGCAGGTCGGCGACCAGCATCGTCGTCGAATCCGCGGCGGGGTCGACGAAGTTGGCGGTGCCGAACAGCTGGTTCGACGCGTGATGGTCGATGACCAGGACGTCGCGGTCGGACTCGACGAGCTCGCGCAGCGCGCCCAGCCGGTTGATGCTGGGGATGTCGACGGTGACCACCAGGTCGGCATCCCGGCGCAGGTCCTGCGGCGCCACCAGCAGGTGCCCACCCGGCAGCGTGTGCAACGACTCGGGAAGCTCGTCAGGCTCGGCGAAGCTCACCTGGACGCTCTTGTCCGCCTGCGCGAGGACCAGCGCCAGCGCCAGTCCGGCGCCGATGGTGTCGGCGTCGGGAAAGACGTGACACACCACGCAGACACTGTCGGCCGCCGTCAGCAATTCGGCGGCTGCGGAGGCGTCGACGTGCGCGCCCAATCGGGCGGCGGCCGCACTGCTGACGGTGGCCGAGCCGCCGAATCGGGCGGTGGTCGGGACGTCAGTCGTCGCGTCTGTCATCGAGCGCGTCAAAGTCACCCGTGTCCTCAGCGTCCCCGGTTGCTTCGTCCTCCGCCCCCATTACACGGTACGGGTCGGTTTCCCCGGCGTGCTTGGCACCCTGCCGAACTCTCGCCAAATCCTCATCTGCGGCCCGCGCCCGGGCCAGCAGCTCCTCCATGCGGTGGGCCGCGTCGGGCACCGTGTCGCGGACGAACGACAAGGTCGGCGTGAACCGGACCCCCAACGAGGCGCCGACCCTGGTACGCAGCACACCTTTGGCCTTCTCCAGCCCGGCGGCAGCACCCTCGTAGTCGGGTTCCTCGTCAAGGGACCGGCCCAGCACCGTGTAGTACAGGGTCGCGTCGTGCAGGTCATTGGTGACCTTCGCGTCCGTGATCGTCACCCCGGTAAGCCGGGGATCTTTGATCTCGTACTCGATGGCTGAGGCGACGACCGTGGAGATCCGCTTGGCGAGCCGTTTCGCCCGTGCGGGATCAGGCACGACGCTCCTCGCGCGAGCGCTCGGTCACTACGCCCTCGCCTTCTCGACCAGCTCGTACGTCTCGATGACGTCGCCTTCCTTGATGTCGGAGTACGTCAAGGTCAGACCGCATTCGTAACCGTCGCGGACCTCGGTGACGTCCTCCTTCTCGCGGCGCAGCGACGACACGGTGAGGTTCTCGGCGACCACGACGTTGTCGCGCAGCAGGCGCGCCTTGGCGTTGCGCCGCATGATGCCCGACTGGACGAGGCAGCCGGCGATGTTGCCGACCTTCGACGACCGGAAGATCGCCCGGATCTCGGCGCGGCCGAGCTCGCGCTCCTCGTAGATCGGCTTGAGCATGCCCTTGAGCGCGCTCTCGATCTCGTCGATGGCCTGGTAGATCACCGAGTAGTACCGGATCTCCACGCCCTCGCGGTTGGCCAGCTCGGTCGCCTTGCCCTCGGCACGGACGTTGAAGCCGATGATGATCGCGTCCGACGCCGACGCCAGGTTGACGTTGGTCTCGGTGACACCGCCGACGCCGCGGTCGATGACGCGCAGTTCCACCTCGTCGTCGACCTGGATGCCCAGCAGGGCCTCCTCGAGCGCCTCGACCGTACCGGCGTTGTCGCCCTTGAGGATCAGGTTCAGCTGGCTGGTTTCCTTCAGCGCCGAATCCAAGTCCTCCAGGCTGATCCGCTTGCGGGTGCGGGCGGCCAGCGCGTTGCGCTTGCGCGCGCTGCGCCGGTCGGCGATCTGCCGTGCGATGCGGTCCTCGTCGACGACCAGGAAGTTGTCACCGGCGCCGGGCACTGATGTGAACCCGATGACCTGCACCGGCCGTGACGGCAGCGCCTCGGTGACGTCCTCGCCGTGTTCGTCGACCATGCGGCGGACGCGGCCGTAAGCGTCGCCCGCGACCACCGAGTCGCCGACCCGCAGCGTGCCGCGCTGGATGAGCACGGTCGCCACCGGGCCGCGGCCCCGGTCCAGATGCGCCTCGATCGCGACGCCCTGGGCCTCCATGTCGGGGTTGGCCCGCAGGTCCAGCGACGCGTCGGCGGTCAGGATGACGGCTTCCAGCAGCGCCTCGATGTTGGTGCCCGCCTTGGCGGAGATGTCGACGAACATCGTGTCGCCGCCGTACTCCTCGGGCACCAGCCCGTACTCGGTGAGCTGACCACGGATCTTGGAAGGGTCGGCGCCCTCCTTGTCGATCTTGTTGACCGCGACCACGATCGGCACATCGGCGGCTTGGGCGTGGTTGACCGCCTCCACCGTCTGCGGCATCACGCCGTCGTCGGCTGCGACCACCAGGATCGCGATGTCGGTGGCCTTCGCGCCGCGGGCACGCATGGCGGTGAACGCCTCGTGGCCCGGGGTGTCGATGAACGTGATGGGCCGCTCGTTGCCGTCCAGATCGACGGTGACCTGGTAGGCGCCGATGTGCTGGGTGATGCCGCCGGCCTCGCCCTCGCGGACGGTGGCGTTGCGGATCGTGTCCAGCAGGCGGGTCTTGCCGTGGTCGACGTGACCCATGACGGTGACGACCGGCGGCCGGAACTCGAGGTCCTCCTCGCCGCCCTCGTCCTCGCCGTAGGACAGGTCGAAGGACTGCAGCAGCTCGCGGTCCTCGTCCTCCGGGGACACGACCTGCACGACGTAGTTCATCTCGCTGCCGAGCAGCTCGAGGGTCTCGTCGCCGACGGACTGTGTCGCGGTCACCATCTCACCGAGGTTGAACAGCGCCTGGACCAGCGAGGCCGGGTTGGCGTTGATCTTCTCGGCGAAATCGCTCAGCGACGCGCCGCGGGCCAGCCGGATCGTCTCGCCGTTGCCGTGCGGGAGCCGCACGCCGCCGACGACCGGGGCCTGCATGTTCTCGTATTCGGCCCTTTTCGCGCGCTTCGACTTGCGACCACGCTTCGGGGCGCCGCCGGGACGGCCGAAGGCGCCTGCGGCGCCGCCGCGCTGACCGGGACGGCCACCGCCGCCACCGGGACGACCGCGGAATCCACCGCCTGCAGCGGCACCGCCGCCACCGCCGGCACCG